>JAPKYU010000016.1 GCA_026394175.1 Acidobacteriota bacterium
TGGCCATCAGCCTTCCCGAAGCGCTGCCTCACGTCGAGACTCATGTAGTCACGCGCAAGAAGCTGCCCGAGCGCCGGAAAGCTCGTTAGCTCACAGCGACTTACCTGGAAAACCTCACTCGGCCTCAGGGGTGAACATCCGCTAAAGGCTGACAGCTTTCACCGTCAGTGTCAGCCGATCCAGGCACTCACCGATTGGCACTCGCAACGTAGCTTGTTCATTCAAAAGGACCGGCCCGTAGGCGCCGAGCGGCCCCGCGATTGCCCTCTCTGCAAGCTGATAGCTGATAGCTGATAGCTGATAGTTTCTGAAGGAGGCAACCATGCGCAGAATGTTCTTGGCAATCCTGGTGGCGGCGCTGCTTCCGGCTCTGGCCGCCGCTCAAGACCGGCCCTACTCGGGCCTGGGCTACGCTTTCTTCGCGCCCGGCGGCGCATCGCCCGGCAACAACATGCTGATGCACTTTGGCGTGGGCGGCGAAGGCTTCGCTTACAAGGGCCTGGCGGCCGGCGCCGAAATCGGAATGGTCGTACCCAAGGAGTGCTTGAGCGAAGGCATCGGGCTTTTCTCGCCGAATGCTTCGTACCATTTCAACCGCAATGCCAAACTGGTGCCCTTCGTTACCGGCGGCTACTCGCTCGGCTTCCGCCAAGGCATCGGGAACATGGTGAACTTCGGCGGCGGCGTCAATTACTGGTTCAAGCCGCGCCTGGGGCTGCACCTGGCCTTCCGCGATCACTTGTACCCGCCGGAAAACGGCCACCTGTGGGAATTCCGGTTCGGGCTCTCGTTCCGCTAGCCGGATGCTTCACCATGAGGCAGCGCCAAGGGAGCGATGCTATGCAGACAACAAACGCAGCACGGAGTCTAGCGTCATTCCACGACGCGGAGCGGAAGCAGGAAAGCTTTCTGGCGCCGGCGGAGCGCGTTTGCCTGAACTGGCTGGCCAGGCGCACACCCGCCGCCATCCATCCCGATCACCTGACGGCGCTCGGTTTGCTGGCCATGATGCTGGCCGGCGGCAGCTACGCGCTGGCCCGTGGGTGGCCGCCAGCGCTGCTGTTGGTCAACTTCTGGATCGCGGTCAACTGGCTGGGCGACAGCCTGGACGGCACGCTAGCCCGGGTGCGAAACCGGCAACGGCCGCGTTATGGCTTCTATGTGGACCACATGATCGACAGCCTGGGCGCCTGTTTTCTGATCGGCGGGTTGGGCGTCTCCGGGTACATGAGCGGGCCGGTGGCGGTGGCGCTCCTGCTGCTGTTCTTTTTGCTGTCGATCAATTCCTACCTGGCCACTTACACCATCGGAACCTTCCAGCTTTCGTTCTGCAAGTTCAGCCCCACGGAAATCCGGCTGCTGCTCTCGATCGGCAATACCTGGATCTGTTTTCATCCGCGGGTGCTGGCCGGCCGGTACCTGCTGTTTGACATCGGCGGGGTGGTGGCCTGCGCCATGATGGCCGTCCTGCTGGCCGTCTCGGTGGCCAACAATACGCGCTTCCTGTACCGGCTGGAGTCGGGCCGGTGAGAGAGGCTACAGGCCACAGGCTGCAGGCTACAGGCTGGAGTGGCTTGTAGCCTGCAGCCTGTAGCCTGCAGCCTGTAGCCTTATGTTCATGCGCTGGCTGAAATTCAACCTGGTGAGTGCGGGCGGCATCCTGGTGCAGGCGGCGGCGCTGGTGGTGCTGGTCCGTGTGGCCGGCGCCCACTACCTGGTGGCCACGGCGCTGGCCGTGGAAGCGGCCGTGCTGCACAACTTTTTCTGGCACAAGCGCTGGACTTGGGCCGACCGGCCGGGCGTGGCGCGCGCCGGGGCCGCCCGCCTGCTGGCCCGCTTCAATCTGACCACCGGCCTGTTTTCCATTGCCGGCAACCTGCTCCTGATGCGGCTGCTGGCGGGAAGCGCCGGCCTCGACCCCTTCCTGGCCAACCTCATCACCATCGCCCTCTGCTCGCTGATCAACTTCCTGCTGGCCGATCGCCTAGTCTTCATTGCTAAGGAATCCGCGGATTCATCGTGGCAGGCATTGACCGGCGGCAAGGCTCGGTGGTAACTGTGGGGTATGACAGGGGAGCCGCACGATCGCCCCGGTTTGCTTACCGACCTCTACGAGCTGACGATGGCGGCCGGCTACCTGGCGGCCGGCCGGGCCGACGATGTGGCCACGTTCGAGTTGAGCGTGCGCCGCCTGCCCGCCAACCGCTCGTTTCTGCTGGCGGCCGGGCTGGAGCAGGCCGTCGAATACCTGCTGGGGCTGGCCTTCTCCGGCCAGGACATCGAGTATCTGCGCCGCCTCCCGGTTTTCGAACACATCGATCCGGCGTTCTTCGAATACCTGCGCGAGATGCGGTTCACCGGCGACTTGTGGGCTGTGCCGGAAGGCGCCGCCATCTTCGGCGAAGAGCCGCTGCTGCGGGTGACGGCGCCGCTGGCCCAGGCCCAGATCGTCGAAACCTGCCTGATGGCCACGCTCACCTACCAGACCATGGTGGCCACCAAGGCGGCGCGGCTGGTGGAATCGGCGCCGGGGAAGACGATTGTGGAATTCGGCGCGCGGCGGGCCCACGGCCCCGAGGCCGGGGTGCTGGCCGCCCGCGCCTCCTACATTGGCGGCTGCGCCGGCTCCTCCAACGTGCTGGCCGGAAAGCGCTGGGGCATCCCGGTCTTCGGCACCGCCGCCCACTCCTGGGTGATGGCCTTCGCGCAGGAGGAGGAGGCCTTCCGGCGCTTCCTCGACGTGTTCCGCGAGAAAGCCATCCTGCTGGTAGATACCTACGATCCCCTGGAGGGCACGCGCATCGCCGTGCGACTGGGGCGGCCGTTCCACGGCGTGCGGCTCGACAGCGGCGACCTGCTGGCGCAAAGCCGCGAAGTTCGCCGCATCCTGCTCGAGGCCGGCCACGGCGACGCCATTATCATGGCCAGCGGCGATCTGAACGAGCACAAGATCGCCGCGCTGCTGGGGAAGGGCGCCGAACTGGACGCCTTCGGCGTCGGCACCGAACTGGTCACCTCCCGCGATGCACCATCCCTCAATGCCATTTACAAGATGGTGGAAATGTCCCGCGCTGGGTGCGTTTCGTATCCGGCCAAGTTCAGCGAAGGCAAGATCACCTATCCGGGCAAGAAGCAGGTGTTCCGGTTTCCGCACGCCGGCGAATACGAGTACGACATCGTAGCTTGCGAGCAGGAACAGTTCCCCGAGGGCCAGGCGCTGCTGGAGCCTGTGCTGCAGGCCGGCCGGCCGGCGGCCCCGCTGCCGTCGCTGGCGGAGGCGCGGGAGCGCGCCGCGCACGACCTGGGCCGCCTGCCGGCCGCCGTGCGGCGCCTGCGCGAGCCGCGCGCCTACCCGGTGCGCCGCAGCGCCGCGCTGGAGGCCTTGCTGGAGCAAGCGCGCAGCCAGTTGGAAGGCTGTAGGCTGTAGGCCGTGGGCTGTGGGCTGCTCGGTTTGGCATAGATAGAGACGGGCCGTACAAGGCGCAACTACCTACAGCCTACAGCCCACAGCCTACAGCCGGTTTCATATGACACTGTTCTTCGACGTTGACACCCAAGTCGATTTCCTGCTGCCCGTGGGGGCGCTGTATGTGCCCCTTGGCGAGAAGCTGATCCCGGCGCTGGCGCGGCTCACCGAGTTTGCGG
>JAPKYU010000311.1 GCA_026394175.1 Acidobacteriota bacterium
GATGGTGCCCTTGGTTCCCGTGAATTCCTCGCCCACCTTGCTGTAGCCGCGCGGCGTCAACTGGTTGGCCTCGAAGGCCACCTGGATGTCGTTGGGCCACTCGTAGGTCAGGCTGAGGCGGTCGAGAAGGTCCATCGAAGTTCGCACTTTGCGCCCGCGCCACTCGCCCAGGTGCGCCTGGCAGGCATCCTCGATCAGCGGGATCTTGTGCTTTTTGGCGATCGGCAGCAGGGCATCGAGGTCGGCTGCGTTCCCGCCGAGATGCACGGGGATGGTGGCGCGCGTCCGCTCATTGATGGCCGCTTCCACTTTGCGGGCATCGATCTGAGAAGTTTCGATGTCGCTGTCGATGAATACCGGCAGCGCGTGCTGGCGAAGCACCACGTTGATGGTGGCCACGAACGTGTACGGCGGAACGAGCACTTCATCGCCCGGCTCCACACCCAGCGCGTTGAGCGAGATGAAAAGAGCGGAGGTGCCGTTGGCCGTCGCCAGGCAGCATTTGGCGCCCGTCAGCCTGGCGTAGGCCTCCTCGAACCTGGAGACGTTTTTGCCGTTGCCCCGGTACCACTTGCCGCTGTGGAGGGTTTCGAGCAGCGCGCTCTCTTCCCTCTGGTCGAACTTCGGCCAGGCGGGGGAGGGTTCGGTGCGGACTTTTTTCCCTCCCAGTAGGGCGGGCTTCTCGGCCGCAGCCGCGGCCTTCAGGCCGATTGCGCCGGCGGCAGCCGCCGCGGGCACGGCAGCCAGAAAATACCTGCGCGTCATGTTTTCGCTCATAAGGGCCTCCAGCGCAAATCTTCCCTCAAACCGGCCGCTTTGTCAGCAGGTTTCCCACGGGGCGCGCCCGTCTCGGGCGCCCGTTGTACCGCCGGTCACTTTACCGGACCCAGGTAGCGATCCAGCCAGTTCAGCGTTTCCTTGATCAACTCATTTCGAGGAATCGAATGGCCCGTCTCGAAGAGCAGATGCCGCTTGTCCTTCTGCGGGGTGCCGAAAAGGCGGAACATCGGCAGTTGCGATCCTTCCACCGGGAACACATAGTCATAGCGGCCGTTCAGCATCAACACCGGGGTCTTCATTCGCGGCGCGAAATTGATCTGCTCGGCTTCCGGCAAGGTGCCTTGCTGAAATAATCCCCCAACCACGAGGACGCTCCCTTTAAAACGGGGCTCCAGGCCAGGGAGAATGGCGCCCATCACCGCGCCCCAACTTCTTCCGTAGTAAGCCAACCGCGTAACGTCGATGTCCTTCCGGGTCTCCAGGTAATCGACAGTCCGGCCCATGTCCTTGGACCATTGAGTGACGCGGTCACGGAAGGCACTGGTCATGTTCGGGCGATCGCTGAGGCACCCGTGGCCCCCTTCGGTATGGCTACGAATCCGGAGGCGTCGGTGGCGGCAAGAACAACTCCACGCGTCGCCCTACTCCGAACTTCTTCAGCACATTCGATACGTGAAAGTGCGCCGTACGGAGGCTGATGTCAAGGGCGCAAGCGATCTCCTTGTCGGACTGGGCCCTCAAGAGTAGCTGGTAAACCTCTTCTTCTCGTTCAGTAAGGGGGCGGAGTGAAGCACGCATCGTTTGGCCTCGCTTGGTTGACGGGGCGCGCAACCTAATTCTAGTCAATGGAGGCGCAAAGTCAATGGTACCCCGCATCCGTCTGAGGTTCACTCGTCCTCGAAGATATTCGTGCTGCCATCGACCAGCTCAGACCAAACCAGGCCTTCCGCAAGGCCGTAGATGGGTCACGGCCAATCCGCGGCGCTGCGACGACCGCCGACGGGCAAGGCCCGAACCCGATTCCCGCCCTGTCAACAATGACAGTAGACAACAGGCACGCGATTCTATAGAGTGCGGACTCGGAGCCCAAACGAAGGAGGCGCACAATGCCCAGAAACGTCATCCTAACAGCGCTACTATTCTGCTGCGCAGTTGCTGTATGCCCGGCTGCACAACAGGACCCAGACAAGTCCGTGATGCACCCCGCCGCCAACAGTGTGGAACTTTATGCGGCGTTTTTCCAGTTTCAAGAGGCGTTGAGCCGCGAGGTCTCTAAACGACTCGAGACGGATGGGATCGCGGGGGAAGGTTTCAAGAATGCTGCCTGCGTGCTCCTGGGCCTTGACGCTGATGACTTCTCGACGGCAGGCGAGGTGGCGCGAGAGGTGAACGAGCAGCTTCGCGCCTTGCGAGACGAAGCTGCCACCCTCCGTTCCTCTGCCGGAAAGCCCTTGGATCCCGCAAAGGCTATTTCTTACGCTAATCGCCGCCGAGAAGCCGTTTCGGATGCCGTCCGGCGTCTGGAGCGACGCCTGTCGAAACAGGGATGGGCGCGTTTGCAGTCGTACCTTAATGACACTTTTCGAATGACGATTGTCGGAGTGAAAGTGAGGTGACAAATGGCCCGCCGAAGATCACTTCTGAGGCTCATCTGCGCGATAGTCGGCACGGTACTGTTAGCGCCGACTGTCTCAATGGGTCAGTGTTCAGATGGCTCGACCGTACTATGGGCCTCGCGCAACGTAGTGCGGCAGGCCGGCAACCAGGTGTGGGAGTATGCGCAAAGTTGGGTGGAGGGGAACTACTATCTGTATTGGATACCGAGGGTAACAGGGACGGTCACGTTGAACGGCCAGATCCACTACGGCACAAATACGGCTGGGTACGGCGGCATCGCGACCACCCAATGGTACGATGCTCCTTCTTCCGTCGGCGTCGGCCTCTATACCATCTACGGTTTCCACGAGTATGGGTCTGACTGCGGCCAGTACCAATACCAAAACACGGTGGCATCGTTGCTTGTGGAGCGGCCGACCATCTCTGGACCGAACGCGACATGGTGGTTGGGAGGTGGCTCCGATCCAGCCAACGGCTACTACAACGCCGCGACGCTCACAGCCGACCCCAAAGGCGCGCCGGAGACACCGTACTGGTCGGTCACAGCTAACCCGTCGAAGGTGAGCCTCAGCTGCTCAGTGTGCACGAACAGCGTGGTGGCCAGCGCGCAACCGAGTGCGGGCTGCCAATGGGATGTCGCCATCAAGATCAGCGTTGGCGGACTTGACTCGAACCTGTTCAACTTTCAGGTAAACCAGCCGAGCTACCTGGTCAGTTCAAGGCAGCCGGTCGATACGGCGCAAGGCGGCGGCTGGTACAGCAAGATCTATTACAACACCAAGGACATGTGCAACAATTATATGAGCAGTATCGCATTGAACGAGTCGTTCGGCGGATGGGTTAACGACCAAGCCAACAACTGGTCGCGCCCGACGGCAGGGGGCGCGTCGGGCTTTACCGACTACGAGTGGTTTGATGGCATCTGGCTTGACTGTGCGACATGCACGCCACCGACTATGAACCCCCAAACGCCCCTCAGCGCCAGCGCGGTCGACCATGTCTCGCAGAGTTGGCGTATGGGGTCGGCGGTGGTCGGCTCCGGCGTGCTGGTGCAGACAAACGTTTTTCAGAGGTATCTTGACCATGCACGACACCAATGAACGCTTGGCTTGCGTGCTGGCTCGGACCCAAAAGCGAGGTGCGTCATGAATTGGAAAATCGGCGTCGTGCTTTACCTGCTATGCGGTCTTGCTGCGGGAGATCCGTCGGCAGGTCCGGGAGGGCTTGCAAGCATCGGTCGGCTGGCAGCAACTGCCGACCTCATTGCGGTGGGTGATCTTAAGAGCGGCTTCCAGACCGGCGGGCGGGCCGTTTTTAGCTTGGAACTCGACCGCGTGTTGAAAGGGAGCCAAACACCCGGTTCGGGGATTCAAGTTGAATGGAAGACCCATGGCAACTTAGGGACGTCTGCGCTTCCGCCCGCCCGTGGCCTGTGGTTTGTCAAGCAGGCCGGGACCTCGTGGGAGCTGCTCTCCGTGACGACGGGGGAAGTTCCGTTTTCCGATACTTACCTCCCCTTACCGGCCGGGCCCGTCGGGAACATCTTCGCCTATGCCCCTTCTGACCCGCTAGGGGACAAGCTCGCTTCCGAACTCGCGAACGCCGCTGTTGGGTTAGACATCCCTGATCTAGGCTTTCGAATACTGGGATCGCTCGACCAACTGACGTCACCGGTCGTAAGCAAAGCGTATCAGCAGTTGAGTGAGGCGTCGGCCGCCGGTCGCCGCGCGCTCGGATTTGCCGGCCTAATTCGCAAGGGTGACCTTGCGGCGCTAGCCGCTGTTTCTCAGCAGTTTCCAGAGATGTCCCTCGTGCCCGAGTTTTCCGCAGTCGTGTCAGCCGTTGACGGTTTCTTCCGATCAACGGATCCCGCTGCCGTCGCTTTGCTCGGCCAATTTGCGACAAACGGCGCCTTGCCCCGCCCCCTGGCCTACGCTGCGGCCCATGCGCTTCGATCAATCCACACGAAGGAGGCGTTGCCGTACCTGGCGACGCTTCTTGACGCCCCTGAGAACGAGTTGCGTTACGAGGCAATCGGAGGCATGGCGGCCTTTGCGAACAACTTGCCGGTTCAGCGACCTGACAACGTTGCAAATCTTGAATACCTGCGAGTTCAGAGTCCCGGTCCTTTCACGACGGAAGACACGAGGGCCCATCTTGCCTTGGGGCGGCAAGCCCTGGAGCATGACGAAGCCCGCTACCTCAATTACTGGAGGGCTTGGTGGGCCAGGAACAAGAGCCTGCTTGTGCGCTGATTTCCGTCGTTCCCGGCATGGCGTCTGAGCTCCGGATAAGATCCCATCTCCCAGGTGGCCGGCCCTGGCCGGCTCGTCGAATCCCGGAACTGGCAATCCGCGACCGCCGCAGGCTGCGCGACAGCATTCTGGGGGTTGTGGCGCTTAGCTGGGGCGTGCTCAAGGTGGCGTGGGCATGGGCCAGCGCGTCGGCAATCTGCACGCCATACCGTGCCGCCGCTTCGACCGGCAGAGCGCCAGCGGCGATCAGGGCCCGCAGTGGCCGCCCCTCGATGTACTCCATGACAATGTAGGTCTGCCCCTCGGCCTCGCCCACATCATAAATGGTGCAGATGTGCGGGTGATTCAGCCTGGAAAGCGCCAGCGACTCTTTGCGAAAACGCTGCCGGGCCGCCTCGTCAGCCAGGAGGCTGGCAGGCAGGACTTTCAGGGCTACATCCCGATCCAGTTGCTCGTCCCTGGCCCGATAGACCACGCCCATGCCGCCTTCGCCTTGACGGCGCTGCTGGCCAGCCACCACTTGCGGGTCTGGCACATGATGGCGGCGGTGCTGGTGGCCGGCGTGGCGCAGGCCTTCGGCGGCCCCGCTTACATGGCCCTGATCCCCGGCCTGGTGAAGCGCCAGGACCTGCCCAACGCCATCGCCCTGAACTCCATCCAGTTCAACCTGGCGCGCGGCATCGGGCCATTGCTGGCCGGGGCGGCGCTGGCCACGGTCGGCGCCACGCTGTGCTTCGCGCTGAACGGCGTCTCCTTCATCGCCGTCATCATCAGCCTCTACATGATTCGCGCCTCGTTCGTGCCCGCCAAAACGGACGACTCGGTGCTGGCCGGTATGCGCGACGGCTTCTCCTACGTCAAGCAGCGCGGCCCGCTCTGGCATTTGAGCATTCTGGGCTTCGCCGCGGCGTTCTGCGGCGTGCCGCTGCTGACGCTCCTGCCGGTTTTCGCCCGGGATGTCTTCCACATCGGAGCCACGGGCTACTCGCGAATGATGGCCATGTCGGGGGCGGGCGCGATCGTCGGCGCGCTGCTGTACGCCGGCCTCTCGCATCGCAAGGGCCATGGACGGATGGCGCTGCGGGTGCAGATCGTGTTCGCCCTGCTGCTGGCGGTGTTCGCCGTCTCCAAGAACCTGTGGCTCAGCTATGCGGCGCTGTTTCTGGGGGGCGTCTGCCTGATTGCCGTGTTCGCCTCCATCACCTCCATGGTGCAGATGGCGACCAGCGAGGAGATGCGTGGCCGGGTGATGAGCATTTTCATGCTGGCGTTTCGCAGCGGGATGCCGCTGGGGAACCTGGCCATCGCCACGCTGGCGGCGCGGTTCTCGCCTTCCATCGCGCTGCTGGTGGGCGCGGTCCTGATGGGCTCCACCGCCCTGGCGTTCCTGTTCTCCGCCAGCGGCGTCAAGAGAATGTAGGGAGGAAACAACTGAGCCGCGCGCGTCCGCGCGCGGGTGCTGGCGCCGCGCTGCGTTGGCCTTGCGGGGCACCCGCTCGCTGACGCTCGCGGCTCTGTTGTCTTAAGCGGAATTTTGCAGGTACCTCTCCTGACTCCCTGGCCTCACACGCTGCCGAACAGGCCCTTCCAGGTGACCTCTTTCCGGGTGTAAACGGCTTCGCGGCCCAGCAGCGCGATCATGGTACTGCGGGCCGAGCGCTCGGCCACGTTCTCGACGTCGCCACTGAGGATGCGGTTGGCGAACTCTTCCATGGCGTCGGCAGTGGGCTCGCGCGACTTGATGTTCTCGACGTCGCTCGGCGCCGGACCCTTGGTGTGGATCAGGCCGCCGCGCGAGGTCTGGATGGTGCCCTTGGTTCCCGTGAATTCCTCGCCCACCTTGCTGTAGCCGCGCGGCGTCAACTGGTTGGCCTCGAAGGCCACCTGGATGTCGTTGGGCCACTCGTAGGTCAGGCTGAGGCGGTCGAGAAGGTCCATCGAAGTTTGCGGATCTTCTCTACCTTGGGGTCCGGATAGGGCACACGCTTGAAGGGATCGGAGCCGATCCAGTAGGCGCGGGCCACGGCCAGTTCTCCGATGTCGCCGCCGGTCACGCGCTTGTAGGCCTCTCTATAAACCGGGCCATAGCGCTGCTGGAAGCCGACGCTGATGCACTTCTTGGGGTCGGCCATGCGCCCCGCCGCGATGACACGCTTGCAGCCCGCCAGGTCCACTCCCATCGGCTTCTCGCAGAAGGTGTGCTTGCGCGCCTGCACGGCCGCTTCCAGCATCGGCGGATGCTCAAAGGGCGGCGTGGCGATGATGACGGCATCGACGCCGGAAGCCAGCACTTTTTGGTAATCCGTGTGAACGGCGGGGCGGTCGAGCTTGAGCTTCTGCATCGCCGCCTCGGTGCGGTCCTCGAACAGGTCGCACAACACGGTGATGGTTACCTTGCCGGTGCCGATCAGCAAACCGGCGTCGTGGGTGCCCCGGTTCCCGCAGCCGATCAGCCCGACGGTGATCTTCGAATTGGCCTGAGAGCCGCGAACCAGTTCCGGCTTCAGGATGGTGAATGCGCCGGCGGCCGCCACGCCGGTTTCCAGAAACCTGCGGCGCGAAACTGTGGATTGACGATCGTTCACGAGAGCGCTCCTTTCCTGGATTCTTG
>JAPKYU010000616.1 GCA_026394175.1 Acidobacteriota bacterium
GCGGTCGCCCGGTTCGCCTTCGCCGACGATGACCTCGCCGTCCGGGTAAACACGTCCCAGCTCACCTGTCTCCCCGACGCCTCGCCGTCCCACGGTTCACTTTCCCGAGCTAGCTCCCCGCCGCCATCACCGCACCTACCGCCCGCCTGCCGAGCATGGACGGGTGCATGCTGCGCAAGAAAACGTTCTGGTACCGCGCATTGCCGGTGAAGGTATCCCAAAGGACCATACTCAGCCGGCGCTGCCCGGGGGATTTCTGTTCGGCCGCCGTGACGTGCAGTAGCGCGTCGGTAAGTTATCCGATGTTCTGGACGATGTCAACCGCGCAGAACACCACTCGTCCGAACCGGTTGTCGCGGCTGAGCTTGCGGCATTCCGGCCAATAGTGCCGCCGGAAGGCTTCGGCCGATACACCGGCAAACACTGCCGTCCGCGCCCCGGCTTTGGCCGTGCGGTAGGCGGCGCCGATTCCGTCTTTGTAGAGCCGCGCTACGCCGGCGTCGCCGATGAGCAGCACGCGGTTGCCGAACGGCTGCGCGGCGTCGCCGAAGAACATTTTTGGCGAGCAACGGCAGGCATCGGCCGCGGAGGCCCAGCCGGGCGGGAAACACCCCGCCACCTGCGGGTGGGCGAAGAAGCGCTTCACCAGTTCCCCGTCGATGCTCTCGCCGAGCAGGCACATGGTGACATACTCGCCTTTGGGGATCAGCGCGGCGAACTGCAGCCGCGGAATATTCAGCAGGAAGACGTGCATGGCATCGCCGAAGCAGTTATGCACGCCCTCCATGCCGAACAGCAGCTCGGTGATGAAGGTCTTGGTGGGGTTGGGCCGGACGTAGCCGAAGCCCAGCGCCTCGAACAGCTTCAGGTCCGGGGAGTTGATGCCCAGTGCCCCGACTACCAGGTCGTAAGTCTGCGGCTGGCCGCCCTTCATCTCCACTTGCGGCCGGTCGCCATCCCAGCGAACGGCGGTAACCCGGCCGGCACAGAGATTGGCGCCCTGCTCGATGGCCAGCTTCAGCAGGTGGCCGTCGAAGCTCTCCCACTGGTGAGGCACGGCGCGCCTCGGCCCGCCGCCGCGGTGTACGGCGGCGATGCGCTTTTCCGACCGCGGTGTTTCAATGCGGCAATGGCCGTTGTCGGTATGCAGCACGTAGGCTTGCAGGCCTCGCTGCACGACGGTGTCTGGCAGGCTGATGCCCTCCACGGCCAGGGTCTGCACCAGGGATTCAGAGACGATGCCGCCGCACATATTGCAGCCGGCCGAGCCTGTGGCCCGGAAGTCGCGCGGCTCGTAGATGTCCACCGCGATCCGCGCGTCGGCGCGCTGCGCGAACAGCAGCAAAAAGTGAGCGAAGAAAGAGCCGGCCGGCCCACCGCCCACCACGGCCACACGGCTGCCGTCGTTTAGCATGAAACTATCGTCGCCGTTGCGTGGCATCGCGCCCCTGCCTGCACTAGCCTGCACTTGTGATGTCCAGGACCCGAGTGACGAGCAGCTTATTGCATGTCGCCGTGAAGCGCAAGCGCGCGGCGATGGAAGGGGAATGGCGTATGATTGATTCCCATCCAAACAGCGGAGGTTGCGATGCCAGCGACAAAGACTTCCATCCCGGTTGAGGCTTTCTTGGCCGAAAGCCCGTTGCAGCTCTTCATCGGCGGGCAATGGCGTCCGGCGGAGAAGAAGCAGACATTCGAGGTCATAGACCCGGGCGCCGGCACCCGGCTGGCGCATATCTATGATTCGGGCGCTGAGGATGTGGACGCGGCTGTGCAGGCGGCGCGCCGCGCCTTTCGCCAATCGGGGTGGGCCGCGATGCGGCCCAACGAGCGCGGTGTTTACCTGCACCGCCTCGCCGACCTGGTCGAACAAAACAGGGATACGCTGGCCGAGATCGAGGCGCTCGACGTGGGCAAGCCGCTGGCCCACGCCCGCTTCGACATCGAAAACTTCTCGGCCACCATGCGCTACTACACCGAATTGGCGCTGCACATCGCCTACCGCGACCCCATCGCCGTGCCGCGGCATGAGGCACGAACCGTGCGCCATCCCTACGGGGTGTGCGCTTTCATCTTTCCGTGGAATTTCCCGTTCCTGCTGGCGGGGTGGGGCATTTCGCCGGCGCTGGCCGCCGGAAACACGGTGGTGGTAAAACCGGCGGAAGACGCCTCGCTCTCCACGCTATACCTCGCCCGCCTAGTCAAGGAAGCGGGCATCCCCGACGGCGTGATTAACATCGTTCCCGGCCTTGGCGAAACGGCGGGCGCAGCCCTGGCGCGCCATCCCGGCATCAACCGCATGTCGTTCACCGGCTCGCCGGAAGTGGGCCGACTGATCGGCGAATCCTGCGGGCGGAACCTTGTGCCGGTCAAGCTTGAGCTGGGCGGCAAAGGCGCAGCCGTGGTGTTCGACGACGTTGATATCGACCAGACTGTCGATCGGCTTACCCGTGCCGTCACCCTCAACACCGGGCAGGTGTGCTGCACCGCGACCCGCTGGCTGGTTCACGAACGCATCTACGACCGCTTCGTGGAAACCGCAATTCGGCGGATGCAGCAGGTGCGCATTGGCTATTGGGACGACCCCGAGGCACATATGGGGCCCCTGATCAGCCGCAAGCAGATGGACCGGGTGCTCGGCTACCTGGAAAAGGGGAAGCAGCAGGGCGCGGCGGCGGTACTCGAGGGCGGACCGGCCGCGGTCGCGGGCAAGGAGCAGGGCTTCTGGGTGAAGCCCGCGATGCTGGCCGGCGATCCGGAAAACATTGCCTGCCGGGAGGAAATCTTCGGCCCCGTTTCCTTTCTCCTGAAATTCAAGGAGGAGCAGGAAGCGCTGGAACTGGTGAACCGCTCACCCTACGGCCTGGCCAACAGCGTCTGGTCGCAGGACCTGGCGCGCGCCGGCCGCGTGGCTGAGCAGCTCGTGGCCGCCAACAGTTGGATCAACGCTCACAACGTGTTCGTTCACGGCGTGCCCTACGCCGGCGTGAATCTCAGCGGCCTGGGCGGCGGCGTCCTGGGCCCCAACACGCTGCTCGATTACCTGCGCGAGCAGTCCGTTGTGCGCCCCTTGTAGACATCACACGCACATCGCCCTTGGGAGCGCGGTGCCGCCCCAGCCCAGCGCCGCAAGTCACACCCATCTGGCTGTACGATTGTTCGAGCTTGGTGAGCGCCTGCAGGCGCGCGGCCAGATGCGTCTTCGTGTAGGTGTCGAGCGACAAGCCCATGCGCCGTCGTTTACACGGCTCGTGGCGCATTTTACATCAAAGGCAACGCGTACCGCCTGATTGCGCGCGTGAACTACCGCACGGGCAGGGTCTTCATTCTGTACATCCTCACCCATGCCCAGTACGAGAAAGGGAAATGGAAAGCATGAGCACCCTTCCACAGATCAATGGGACCAGGTACGCCAGCTTGCTCGTCCGAACTCTACCGCGGCCGATCCGCACCGAGGAGGAGAACAGGCGGATGACGGCTTTGCTCCTCGAGCTGGATGAGCGCGAAGACCTCTCGCCGGAAGAAGAACAACTGGCGGAAATGCTCACGATCCTCATCGAGGATTTCGAGGCAAAACACTATCCGCTGCCCCCGGCGCCGCCCCGCGAGGCATTGAAATCGCTAATGGAAGAGCGAGGTCTGCGACACCGCGATATCTGGCCGGTGCTGGGCAACAAGGGAGTGACATCGGAGATTCTCAACGGGAAGCGGTCCATCAGCAAGACGCAGGCGAAGAAGCTCGCCGAGTTCCTCCACGTCCCGGTTGATCTCTTCATCTAGCCGGCCAGCGTGTCCGGGCTGAGTTGCAGGCTCAGCATCTGGCGCCGGCCTGCGTTCGCCCCTGGCTGAAGGCGCGCATCTCAGCCAGTTGGGCCGGCGGGACGCCGGTGGTACGCCACCGCCGCCCTGGCCCGGACAGCGGGGTCCTTCAGGGCAACTCCTTTTCTACCGCGGCCAACAGCGGGCCTTTGAACAAGCACAGACGAATGGTCTGCAATGAGGATTGCGGCTGTCCCTCGAAAAACTCCCTGACCGCCCGAACGTATGCCCGGGCACAAACGTCGTAGGGCACGGCAAAGATCCCGGAGCTGATCCCGGGAAACGACAGCGAGGCCCAACCCCGCTCATGCGCGCGAAGGAAGGCGGAGCGGAGCGTGCCGACCAGCTTGTTCTCTTCGTCGCCCTCGCCCATGCGCGGCCCCACGGCATGGATCACACCCTTGAAGGGCAGGTTTCCGGCGGTGGTGACCACGGCCTCGCCCACCGGAATCCGCCCCTGCTTGCGGATGATGGCGTTGCCTTCGGCGGTCAGGCGCGGGCCGGCGGCCTGCTCGATGGCCGCCGCCACTCCGCCGCCGTGCGAGAGCCCGCCGTTGGCGGCATTCACAATGCAGTCCACCGGCTCGTAGAGCAGGTCGTACACCACCACCAGAAACTGCCTGCCACCGGGAAAATCCAGCTTCTTGATCACAGTGCCAGCCATGTCGGCCTCCTGGTGTCCCGTTTCGTAGCCAGCTTTACAGCCAGAACAATTTCGGATTTCAGAATGCGGATTTCGGATTTCGAGCACGTGCGCTTGAAATCCGCAATCCGCAATTCCCACGCCTGCCGGCGCCGTGTGCTGTTGACGGAAGCCGGCGCTGCGGTTAAGGTTACCACCAGAAGGCAGAAAGGGCCTGCATCAGGTGCGCAAGGCGGCCTGGATCACCGATATCCACCTGGAGTTTCTCCGCTCCAACCGGGTGGGGGCCTTTATTGACCGCCTGTGCCGCGCCAGTCCCGACGCGCTGCTGATCGGAGGGGACATCGGGGTTTCCAGGAACCTGGTTTCGTACCTGGAGGAGATCGACCAGAAGCTTCCCTGCCCGGTGTACTTCGTCCTTGGGAACCACGACTATTATGACGGGTCGATCTCCGGGACGCGCGCGGAAGTGGCGGCCTGGTGCCACGGCAGCCGCCGAACCAGGTGGTTGCCGGAAGCGGGTGTGGTGGAACTCACGCCCCATACCTGCCTGATCGGCCACGGAGGCTGGGGCGACGGCCGCTGCGGTGACTTCCTGCGGTCATCGGTCTGGCTCAACGACTACTCATTCATCAGGGAGTTCCTGGGCTTGAACCGCGGGGCGCTGCTGCTGCGGCTGAATGCCCTGGGAGATGAGACGGCCGCCTTCCTCAGGGAAGTGTTGCCCGGCGCCCTGGAGCGCTACCAGGAGGTCATCTTCCTGACACACGTGCCGCCGTTCCGGGAGGCTTGCTGGCACCAGGGGCGGCTTTCCGACAGCGAGGGGACGCCGCACTTTGTCTGCGCTGCCGCCGGGGAAGTGCTGCGGGAAATGATGGCCCGGCATGCGGAACGGTCGATGACGGTTTTGTGCGGGCACACGCACAGTGCCGGCACGGCCCGCATCCTCGATAACCTGGTAGTGAAAACCGGCGCCGCCGACTATGGCTCCCCCAAGATCCAGGAGCTCATCACCGTCCGCTGATGGCCATAAGGACGACTTTGCCCGCGGCCACCAGGCATCCGCGTGGCCGGGCGGTATCAGATCGGCACTTCCACCATCAGGTCGTCCCAGTGGCGCTCGGTGATCTCCCAGCGGCGCTGCTCGTTGCGGCGCATCTCGTCCTGGTCGGGAAAGAGGCGGCGGAGGATCTCCT
>JAPKYU010000660.1 GCA_026394175.1 Acidobacteriota bacterium
GTTGTTCGTCCGCCGTGGGTCGGCGGTGACGGGGAGCATTGATTTTGGGTGGCATCAGGACGACAGCGTAAAAACTGCCGCCGGGAATGTCCCGCAAAATCTTTCAACCGACCCCGCCGCAGAATCTTATGACCGTGGAGACATGCTTCCTAATCCACCGGGGTGCGTTGCAAACGAATCCAGATGGAGGCAGGTGGGCGAATGATTTGACAGTGAATATCTAGAATGCTAGATATTTCCGCATGACTCCACTCCAACGCCGTCAGGAAATCCTCCAGGAAATGAACACCCTCACCTGCATGGAGCGCGGCAAACTCTGCGTCCAGGCGCGCGGGCGCGGGCGCGGGCGTCCGTCCTTCTACAAGCTCCAGTGCTGGCAGCACGGCCAGAACCACACCCGATACGTGCCGGCCGCCGAAGTGGCGGCCGTGCAGGAGGCCCTGGCGGGACACGCCCGCTTCCAAGCCTTGGCGGAGGAGTTCGTCGAAGTGACCGTGAATCAGACCCGGCGCGAGCGAGCCACTGACGCTAAAAAAAACTCTCGGAAGTCCAAACCGAGCGCTACCGGGAAACCGAAGCCTTGCTGAAACTGTTTCAGCAGCGGCTGGCGCAGGGAACGTCAGGGTCCACCGAATGGATCGAGCAGACCCTGCGGGCCGCCTTGCTGGAGGATGGCCGTCGGCTGCTGGAAGGGTTGCTGGCGCAAGGGCCCGCGCCGGTTCCGTCCCCGCAACCCGGCCAGCGGGTCTATCCCGGCCGCCGGGGCGAAGTCGTGAGCCTGTTCGGGCCGCTGACCTTGCGCCGGGATTACTATCATCCGCCCGGGCCGGCGGGCGGCTTTCCGCTGGACCAAGCCTTGGGGCTGATCGGCGGCTTCACCCCCGGCGCGGCGCGGTTGCTGACGCGCACGGCGGCCCAACTGCCCTATCTGGAGAGCAGCGCACAGGTGCGGGAGTTGGCGGGCCTCACCGTCGATCCCTCGCAGATTCAGCGGTTGGTGCAACTGCTGGGGCCGGGGGCGCCGGCGGCAGCCGTCCCCCAGTTTTACGTCAGTGTGGACGGCACGGGCGTACCGATGGTCCGGCCGGAGTTGACGGGGCGGAAGGGACGCGGCCCCGACGGCCAGGCCAAGACGCGCGAGGTCAAGCTGGCCGCACTCTTCACGCAGCGAACCACCGATGCGGAGGGCCATCCGGTGCGCGATCCGGACAGCACCACCTATCTGGGGAGCTTTGCCGCCTCGGATGACTTCGGTTTGGCCGTCCGGGCGGCGGCCGTCCGACGGGGACTGGCGCAAGCCGACACCGTGATTTACTTGGGGGACGGGGCCGCCTGGGTGTGGGAGGTGGCGCGCACCTGTTTTCCGCAGGCGGTGCAAATTCTGGATTACTACCATGCCAGCGAACACGTGGGGGCGCTGGCCAAGGCCGTGTATGCAGACGCCGGCTGCGCCCAGAACTGGGCCGTGCGTTGGCGGGCGTTGCTCTACGACAGCGAACTGGAGGTGCTGCTGGCCGAGGCCCGCGCGACAACGGACGCCCCGCTCTCCGAAGCGGCGCAAGGGGAACTGGCCTACTTGGAGCGCAACCGCGAACGGATGGATTACCGCCGTTATCGGCAAGCAGGGTGGTTCATCGGCTCGGGCGTCGTGGAAGCCGGCTGCAAACGCGTGATTGGCCAACGCCTCAAAGAATCCGGCAGGTTCTGGACGGAGGCTGGGGCGACGGCCGTGCTGAGTCTGCGCTGTGCGCTGCTCTCGGCCCACGGTTGGGATCAACTCTGGAGCCAACCTTGGCAGCAAGCTGCCTGACCCCGCTGCCGAACTTTCCTGCAATGCACCCTGGCGGGGGCATTGACATGCGACTGTTCAAGGTTGGTTTTGGAACTGTGGCTCTTGCCGGCGCCAACACTTACGACGGAGCCACAACGGTCAGCAACGGCGTGCTGCGACTGAACAGTGCGACTGCCCTGCCCGG
>JAPKYU010000491.1 GCA_026394175.1 Acidobacteriota bacterium
GCTTGCTGTTGTGGTTTGACCTGCTCTCGGCCGGCGAGAAGCGCTTTATCGCCGATGGGCTGCGCCGCCTGCTGCCGCGCGCGGTTAAGGCGGGCGAAGCCGAAGGAGCGTAACCGGGAATGCGCACAATGAACAGAGGGACGCTGGAGCCAACGCCGTCAGCACGGGCCACGGGGCCGGTGAGGCTGCTGGAGTTCCTCACGTTCTTTTATATCGGCGGCACCGAACGGCAGGTGGTTAACCTGGTAGGCGGCCTGAACCGCTCGCGCTTCGACCTTCATCTCGGCTGCATGGAGCGCCGGGGGCCGTTCCTCGATGAAGTCGAGTCGCACCAGGTCCCCATTGCCGAGTACCCCACCAATAGCCTGTACAACCTGACATCCTGGAAACAACGCCTGAAGCTGGCGCGATATCTGCGCAACAACCGCGTCGACATCGTCCACAGCTACGGTTTCTACGCCAACACGTTCGCGGTGCCGGCGGCCTGGGCGGCGCGCACGCCGGTGGTGATCGCCGCCATCCGGGATACCGGCGAAATGCTGACCCGGGCGCAGCGGCTGGTGCAGAAACAGGTCTGCCGGCTTGCGGATTGCGTTCTGGTCAACGCCGACGCCATCCGCCGCTGGCTGATTGGAGAGGGATACGCCGCCGAAAAGATCCACGTGATCCGGAACGGCATTGTGCCGCCGAAGCCCGTTGGCCGAGAAGCTGCGGCCCGGGTGCGCCGCGAACTCGGCGTGACGGCGGATGTGCCGCTCATCGGAGTGCTGTCGCGCCTGAACAAGATGAAAGGGGTCGAGTACTTCCTGGAGGCCGCGGCCGCCATGGGCCAGCGCGCCCGAATCGGGCGAGCGCGGAACGCCCGCTTCCTTATTATCGGCGACGGCAGGCACAGGAAGGAACTCGAGCAGTATGCGGCCGGCCTGGGGCTGGGCGAGCGCGTCCTGTTCACCGGCTTCCGCAACGACGTTTCGGACGTGCTCGCGGCGCTGGACATCTCGGTGCTGCCGTCGCTGAGCGAAGGGTTGTCGAATTCTCTGCTGGAATCGATGGGCGCCGGTCTGCCCGTGATTGCCACCAACGTTGGCGGCAACCCGGAAGCCCTCGAAGACGGCGTCACCGGCATCATTGTCCCGCCCGGCGATGCCGGCGCGCTGGCCCGCGGCATGGCCCTGCTGCTGGAAGACCCGGAACGGGCGGCGGAGTTCGGCGAAGCGGCCAGGCGTCGCGTGGCGCAGCGCTTCTCGATCGAGCAGATGGTGCGGGAAACCGAAGCGCTTTATCTGCGGCTGTTGGAGCGCAGGCGGGCGGCGCCGGCCGGCCGGCTGGTCAAGGGTGAAGCATGAAGATCCTGCTGGTGGGTCCCTATCCGCCGCCGCACGGCGGTGTCTCGGTGCATGTCGCCGGGCTGCGCCGCCGCCTGGAGGGCGCCGGGATCGCCTGCCGTGTGGCCAACATCGATCCGCGGGCCCCGGCCTGCGGCGAATACCTGTCTGTCCGCGACGCCCGCGGCCTGGTTGCCGTGCTCTGGCGCCACGCGCGGCAAGGCTGGCTGCTGCACCTGCACGCCAACGGGCACAATCCGAAGAGCTGGCAGGTGGCGCTGGTTTGCGGACTGGCCGGGCGCCTGGGCGGGGGCGCGCTGCTGACCCTGCATTCCGGGATGGCGCCCGCTTACTTGAGGGGCGCGGGCTTCGGCCGGCGCCTTCCGGCCCGCGCCGCCGCCCGCATGTACCACGGCATCGTGGCGGTCAACAGCGAGATCCGCGAGACCCTGGTTTCGCTGGGTGTGGAGCGGGAAAAAGTGGAGATGCTTCCGGCGTTCCTGGCCCCTCAGGGCACGGATTTCGCACTGCCCGCGCCGCTGGCCGACAAACTCGCCGGGCGCAGGCCGCTGCTGGCTGTCACGCTGTTCTTCCGGCCCGAGTACGGTTTCGACGTGCTGGTGGAGGCGCTGGGCCGGCTGCGGCGCCGCTATCCGCAACTTGGCTGCGCGGTCATGGGTGGCGGGGAGCAGGAGCCGGAGGCGAAAGCGCTGCTGAAGAGGGAAGGTCTTGAGGATGCCGTGCTGCTGCTGGGCGATATGCCGCATGAGATGTGCCTGGCGGTGATGGCGCGCGCCGACGTCTTCGTGCGGCCCAGCCGCGCCGACGGCGACGCGGTATCGGTGCGCGAAGCGCTGGCCCTGGGCACGCCGGTGGTCGCCAGCCGTGTCGGCGCGCGTCCGGACGGCGTGTTGCTGTTCGAGCCCGGCAATGCCCGGCAATTGGCCGGGACGCTCGACGCGGCCCTCCAGCGGCGCGCGGACGGTTCGCGTCCGGCGGCGGGCGGCGGAGACGCGGCATTCGCGCGCCTCCTCGAACTCTACGCGCGGGTGGCCGGCGCGGAGCCTGCGCGCCTGGCGGCTTTGCCCCTTTAGGGAAACCATGGGAAAGCTTGCAAAATTGCGCGGCATGAGCGCCGAAGAAGTTCGGCACCGTCTGCGCGAGCGTGTGCGCATGGCCGCCGACAAAGCCGCCTTTCTCATCGCCGGCTCGCCGGGCTATGAAGAGCCGCCCTGGGTGTCGCTGCCCGCCCGGCTGGAGCTTCAGGTTGGCCGCCGCCTCTACGACGAGCGGGGCGAGTTCTCCGTCCGGCTCTTCCTGGAGAACGTTGCCGGCCCTCGTTTCTACTTCGACCCCTCGCAGGCCGGCCGCCACCGCCGCCTGTTTGAGCGCTTGTATCCGGCCGAACTGAACCGGGTGGTGGAAGAAGCCGAGCGTATTTGCCGGCACCGCCTGCCGCTGCTTGGCCATGGCGAGGTGGCGCTTGGCGAACAGATTGACTGGCACCGCGACCCGCTCACCGGGCAGGCCTGGCCGGTTCGCTTCTGGGCCGACTACGACCTGGTGGGCGACAATTCGCTTCCCGATCCGAAGATCATCCACGAGCTGAACCGTCACCAGCACCTGCCCCGCCTGGCCATGGCCTGCTTCCTGACCGGGGAAGAACGGTACGGCCGCGAGGCCGTCGGGCAACTGGAAAGCTGGATGGCGCAGAACCCCGCCGGGGAAGGCGTCAACTGGCACTCCAGCCTGGAGATCGGCCTGCGCGTTATTTCCTGGCTATGGACCATGTTCTTCCTGCTGCCGTCGCCGGTCTTCGAGGAGCGGGTGGCGCGGGCCATGACGGAATCGATGGTGGCGCAGTTGCAGCACATCGCCCGCTACCCGTCGATCTACAGCAGCCCGAACACGCACCTGGTGGGCGAGGCGGCCGCCCTCTTCCTGGCGGGCGTGCTGCTGGAGCCGCTGGCCGCCGCGACCGAGTGGCGGCGGGCGGGCGCCTCGCTGCTCGCCTCCCAGGCCGCCCGGCAAATACTTCCCGACGGCGTCTACGGCGAGCTTTCTTCCTACTACCACTGTTACGCGCTGGACTTCTACCTTCAGGCCGTTGTGCTGGCCGACCGAACCCGCTCTCCGCTGCCGGAGAACACGCGCCGGGCCGTGGAGCGGATGGCCGGCTTCCTCATGCACCTGACCGATCCGGGCGGAAGCATCCCGCTGCTCGGCGACGATGACGGAGGCCGGGCGCTGGCGCTGCACCTCCGCGACGGCCGCGATTTCCGTGGTTCGCTGGCGGCCTGCGCGGTATTGTTCCGGCGGCCCGATTTCAAGCACGTGGCCGGCGAGGCCGGCCCCGAGCTGTTCTGGCTGCTGGGTGAAGAGGGCGGCCGCGCATTCGCCGAACTGGGTGCGGCCGTTCCGGGCCAAACCGCCGTCGCCTTTCCTGCCGCCGGCTATTTCATCCAGCGTTCCGGCTGGACGCCGGATGCCGCCCGCCTGGTTTTCGATTGCGGCGGCATGGGGATGGCCGGCGGCGCCCACGGCCACGCCGATGCCCTCTCCATCACCCTGTCCTGTGCCGGAACCGAACTGCTGGCCGACCCCAGCACCTTCATCTACAACCGCGCGCCTGAGTGGCGCAATTTCTTCCGTTCGGCCCGGGCGCACTCCACGGCCGTGATCGATGGAAGCGACCAGTCGGCGCCGGGCGGCACGTTCTCCTGGAAAACGCGGGCCGCGGCCCGGCTGCGCCGCCACTTCTCGCCTTCCGGCCTGACTTACGTGGAAGCCGAACATGACGGCTTTGAACGGCTGCCGGAACCCGTGGTGCACCGCCGCCGCCTGCTGTTTGCCCAGCCGGACTATTGGCTGGTGCTCGACGATTTCCGCGGCCAGGGAGAGCACCGCTTCGACCTGCTCTATCATTTCGCCCCGCGTGCGGAGATGGAAATCCGGAACGGCGGCAGCGCGTGCCTGGAGCTGGTGGCCCGGGCGGGTGAAGCCTCAGGCCGCCCCGCGGAGCTGTTTCTGGCGCTGTGCGCGACGGCGCCGCTGGAAGCCGAGATGATTTGCGGGCGGGAAGGCCCGCCGCAGGGATGGCTCTCACGCGCCTACGGAGTGAAAGCGCCGGCTCCCGTGCTGCGCGCCGGCTTTCACTCCCGGGCGCCGGCGGCCGCCCTTTCCTTCCTGCTGTCGCGGGCGGCGACCGGCGGCGATGCCCGGTCCGGGACGGCGGCGGCGCGGCCGCGGCTCCAGCGGCTGGCCTCGCCCGCCGGGACGATGGCCTGTGCCCTCGAGCACGGGAGCTTCCGTGACGTCGTCGTCTTCGCGCCCAGCCGCGAACTGGTCGAAGTGGACCGCTGCCGGCTTCGCGGAGAGTTCTTCTGGCTGCGCGCCGAAAATCGCGTGTTGAAACAGCTTTTTGCCACCGACGCCCTCGGTTTCCACCGTGACGGCCGCGCCGTTTTTGAAAGTGAGCAGCCCATGCCGGGCGTCACCGTCCGCTTCTCCGGCGACCGCTCGGTGATCGAGGAACTTGGAACAGGGGATCAGAATCATGTGCGCTATTTGCGGGATCGTGAACTTCGAGTTGCATAACCCGGTCGATCGCCACCTGGTGAAGCGGATGACCGACATCCAGGCCCATCGCGGGCCCGACGACGAGGGTTATTGGTTCGCCGACAACGCCGGCCTGGGCCACCGCCGCCTCAGCATTATTGATCTGGGCGGCGGCAAGCAGCCCATCTTCAACGAGGACGGATCAATCGGGGTCATCCTGAACGGCGAGATTTACAACTACGCCGCCATCACCGCGGACCTGGTGGCCCGCGGCCATCGCTTCCGGACGCGCTCCGACACCGAGGCCATTGTTCACGCCTACGAAGAGTACGGCGAGGGCTGCCTGGAAAAGCTGCGGGGCATGTTCGCCTTCGCCCTGTGGGACAGCCGGCGGCGGCGCCTGTTCCTGGCCCGCGACCGCCTGGGCATCAAGCCCGTCTACTATTACCACGGCGCCACGTTTCTGGCCTTCGCCTCGGAAGTGAAGGCCCTGCTGGAAATCCCCGAGGTCCCCCGGCAGCTCGACCCCATCGCGCTCGATTCTTACCTGTCGCTGCGCTACGTGCCCGGCCCGCGCACCATGTTCAAAGACATCTGGAAGCTGCAGCCCGGGCACTTCATGGTTGTCGATGAGCACGGCCCGCGGATCACCCGCTACTGGGACATCGAGTACCGCGAGAAGGAGCCGTCTTCGCTGGCCGCTGACCTGGAGCGCTTCGAAGCGCTGCTGGAAGAGAGCGTGCGGCTGCGCCTGATCGCCGAAGTTCCCCTCGGCGTCTTTCTCAGCGGCGGCCTCGATTCCAGTGCCATCCTGGCGATCATGAGCAAGATCGCCGGCCAGGAGAGGATCAAGACCTTCAGCGTCGGCTACCAGAGCCCGGACGGAGGCGAGGAGGAAGAAAACGAATTCCACTACGCGCGCCAGGCCGCCCAGGCCTTCGGCGCCGAGCACCACGAATTTCGCGTCCAGCCCGTCGATTTCCGGGACTTCATGCCCAGCCTGGTCTGGCACCTGGACGAGCCGCTGGGCGACCCCAGCTCGATCCCGCTGTACTTCATCGCGCAACTGGCGCGCAAATACATCACCGTGGTGCTGTCCGGCGAAGGGGCCGACGAGATCCTGGCCGGCTACGGCATCTACCCCAGGATGCTGGCGCTGGACAGCGTCCACCGCGGGCTGCCGGAGTGCGTGAAATATGCGCCGCGCCTGGCCGCGCGCCTCCCCTGGGAGAAAGTGCGCCGCTACGCGCAACTGGCCGCCATGCCGCTGGAGGCGGGTTACCGCGGGGTGTCGCGCGCCTTCTTCCCCGACCAGAAGCGGCGGTTGCTGGCCGGCCCGGGTGGCAACGGCTTTTCTACGGAGCTGGACGGCATCTTTGCCGCGCATTTCGGCGCCGTGTCGCACGCCTCGCCGCTGGACCGCATGCTCTACGTCGATGCCAAGGTGTGGCTGCCCGACGACCTGCTGCTGAAAGCCGACAAGATGACTATGGCCAACGCGCTGGAGCTGCGCGTGCCGTTTTTGGATCACAAGCTGGTGGGCTTCGCGGCGCAGTTGGCCCAGGACCGCAAGCTGCGCGGCGGCACGGGCAAGTACCTGCTCCGGCGGCTGATGGAGCCGATCTTGCCGCCGTCGATCATCCGCCGGCCCAAGAAAGGGTTCCCGGTGCCGACCCAAAAGTGGCTGCGCGGGCAACTGAAGGATTTCGCCAGGCAGGCCTTGCTGGACTCCGCTTCCGCCTGCCGCCTCTACCTGAACCCCCAGGTGATCGAACAGATGATCAGCGAGCACGAACAGGGCCGGGCCAATCGCCAGGAGGAAATATGGTCGCTGCTGGTGTTCGAGTTCTGGCACAAGCTGTTTCTGGAAAAGAAGGTGGCCCGGCCGGCGGCTTCGGCGGAACTGGCGGAAGTGGCATGAACCGATCCGCAGATTGCGCGAATTCACGTGGAGGCGCCGCCGCAACCAAAGCCAGTCCGCGGACTACGCGGATTCTCCAGCCCCAGCGTTCGGCACCGAGATTCCTGCCCATGCGGACATCGCTCCTGGCGCTTCTTTGTTTTCTTTGTGTTTTTGCGGCCAGCGGGCGCGGCCAGGCCATCGAGTGGCGGACCACCGGAGCGCTGGAAAAGATCCGGCCCGGCGACCCCTGGCCCCACGACGCCGGTGGCGCGGTGGAGCTGTACGCGGCCCGCAACGAGTTCGAGCCCTTTCAAATTGTGTTGCGGACGACGGACGGCCCGGTGGACGGGGTGGACATCGAGGTGACGGATTTGGCCGGGCCGGCCGGCGCCATCGCCGCCCGCCAGAACGTCACCGTCTATTACGAAGCGTTCTTGACGTTGAAACAGCCGTCCTCGCGGGAGGGCGCGGCCGGCGAATGGCCCGATCCGCTGATCCCCCGCGTCGATCGGTACGCCGGAGAAAAGCGCAACGCCTTCCCGTTTCACTTGTCGCCCGGGCGCAACCAGCCCATCTGGGTGGATGTGTACGTTCCCCTGGGCACCCCGCCCGGTAAGTACGAAGGCCGGGCGAAAATCCTGGCCCGCCGCAAGGAGCTTGCCGCCATTCCCGTCAGCCTGACGGTGTGGGGCTTCACGCTGCCGTCTACCTCGAGTCTGCCCACCGCGTTTGGCTTCTCTGGTCCTGGGGCGGTAAAGCGCCACTATGGCAGTTACACCAGCGACGCCGACCTGTACCGGCTGGCCTGGTTGTACACCAAGAGCGGGTTGTTGCACCGGGTCAGCCTCTCCGGCGGGGCCATGGTCCCGCCGCGGATGAGCCAGGGCCGCGTGCCGTGGAGCGACTACGACAGCGAAGTCGGCCCGTTTCTGGACGGCTCCGTGCTTACCCGGAATGATCCGCTGCCCGGAGCGCGGCTGACCTCCGTGGACCTGCGCACGCCCGCCTACCTCACCGCCGCGGAGCTCGTGGAGTATTACAAGGCATGGATCCGGCACTTCGCCGCCAAGGGCTGGCTGAGCAGGTTGTACAATTATCTATGGGACGAGCCGAGCGCCGAGAGCTACCCGGCACTGGTGGAAAAGGGGCTTGTGGCGCATGGCGCGGGTCCCGGTTTGCGAAACCTGGTTACCGTGCCCTACCACAAGGACCTTGCCCAGGCGGTCGATATCTGGGTCCCGCTTGTCAATTGTCTGGAGTCGAAGCCGGGCTTCGACAAATTCTGCAGCCAGGTTGTTTCTGCCGAGGGCTACGCGGCTGAGCGGCGGGCCGGCAAGACGCTCTGGTGGTACCAGTCCTGTGCCAGCCACGGCTGCAACGGTCTCGGCGGCCGCTACTTCGACGGTTGGCCCAGTTACATGATCGATGTTCCCGCGGTGGCCAACCGCATCGCCGAGTGGCTGGCGTTCAAATACGGCATCGAAGGCGAGTTGTACTACGCCACCACCGAGGCCTACACGCGCACCGCGGATCCCTGGACCGACCTGTACGTCGCCGGCGGCAATGGCGACGGAACGCTTTTCTATCCCGGGCAGCCCGAGCGCGTCGGGGGCGCCACGCATATCCCGATCGAGAGCATCCGGCTGAAGCTGATCCGCGAAGGGATGGAGGACTACGAGTACCTGGCGCTGCTGGCAGCGCGCGGGCAGGGCGCCTTTGCCCGCCAGTCGCTGGATCGCCTGGCCGCCGCTCCCTACCACTGGGACCCTCATCCCCAGAACCTTTACGCCGTTCGGCGTTCGCTGGGCGGGAAACTGAGCGAGATGCCGGGACAACCCGTGGGCGCGCGGGCCGCGGGACCCGGGCGCGCGGACGCCGAGCAGCGCGCGGGGACGCCTTCCCCGAAGGCCATAAACTGATGCCAGTGCCAGCCTCACGCCGGTTGTTGGCCAGCATGCACCGCCCGCTGGTCGGGGTGCTGGAGGTGTTGGCTGCCCACAAACGACCGATCACGGCTTCCTGGCGCAGGCGAATGGCGGGCCTGGGGCTGCCCGCCGGTCAGGTGGAATTGCTGAGCGGGCTGAGTCTGTTGACGCTCGGCGGTTGCCTCCGCGCCGGCAACTTCGAGGGCTACCGGCAGGCGGCCGAACACCGGGGGCACCTGCTGGCCGAGGGCGGCATCTCCGAGGAACATGCCGTCGCCGCCCTGGCCCTGCTCGGGGAATGCTGCCTGCCGTACCTGGGCTGGAACAGCAGCGAGGCCCGCGGGCTGGCGGCCGCATTGGCGCGGCTGACCTCGACCGCCCAGTTGTCGGTCATTTCCGGCTACGAGAACCAGCGCGCCGCGGGCTGGCGCGCGCTGGAGCAGCGGCTGCGCAGCGCCGAGGAGCGCCTGCGCAATTTTTCGATGCACCTGATCAACATCTCCGAGCAGGACCGCAGCCGCCTCTCCCGCGACCTCCATGACGAGGTGGGGCACAACCTGCTGGTGCTCAAGCTCTACATGGAGATGATCGCGATGGATCTGAAGGAAGGGAAGAGCAGCCAGGTGGTGGAGAAGCTGGAGGAGGCGGTGGAGCTGGTGGGCCAGGCCATCGAAGGCGTGCGGCGGCTGGCCTTCAACCTGGGCCCCGCGATTCTCGACGAGATGGGCTTCGTGCCCTCGCTGAAGCGCTACGCGCGCCAGTTCACGGCGCGCACGCGGATCCGGGTGCGCGTCGAGCCCCGGAACATGCCCGCCGAGCTGCCCTCCAGCTACCAGGTGGCGCTGTACCGCGTTTTCCAGGGGGCGCTGTCGAACATCGCGCAGCATGCGCAGGCCAAAAACGCCAAGGTGACGCTGGGCAGCGCCGGGGGCTCCATCTCCATGGTGATCGAGGACGATGGCATCGGCTTCGACGTGGAAAAAGTGATGCGCGATTCCAACCAGGCCTTCGGCCTCATGGCCATGCGCCAGCGCATCGAGATGCTGGGCGGCGGCATCCGCGCCGAGTCGCAGCCCCAGCGGGCCGGCGCCAAAACCGGCGGCACACACATCGAGGTGCGCCTGCCCCTGCTGGAGGCCAGCGGCGCCGCGTAGTGGCGAGTGCGGAGTGCGGAATTACTCCGCATTCCGCATTCCGAATTGCGAATTACTATGAACGACAAGGTCCGAATCCTGATTTGCGACGACCACGCGCTGTTCCGGGAAGGGATCAAGGCGCTCCTGGCGCATGAGCCGTCATTCGAGGTGGTCGGGGAAGCCAGCGACGGCCGCGAGGCGGTCACCATGGCTGCGAACCTGCGCCCCGACATCATCCTGATGGACATCGCCATGCCCGATCTGAGCGGGTACGACGCCACGCGGCGCATCAAGCAGGCCAACAAGGGGGCCAGGGTTCTCATCCTCACCATGTACGACGACGAGGACATCATCGCCCGCTGCCTCGACGCCGGCGCCTCCGGCTACGTCCTGAAAGACACGCCGGCCATGCAGTTGATTTACGCCATCCAGACGGTGCGAAAGGGGGGCAAGTACCTGAGCCCGGAGGTCATGAAGAAGGTCGTCAACCAGTACGTGTCCGGGGCGGTGCGCGCCGAGACGCGCTACGACCGCCTGAGCGGCCGCGAGCGCGAGATCCTGAAGCTGCTGGCCGACGGCCTTTCGGTCAAGGAAGTAGCCTCCCGCCTGGACCTCAGCGTCAAGACCGTGGACGTCCACAAGTACAACCTGATGCGCAAACTGGACATTCACGACCGCGCCGAGCTGATCAAGTACGCCATCCAGAACAAGCTGATCGGCATGCCGCTGGCCGACCGCGCCTTCACCACCGAGCGCCGCCGCAAATCCGGGTGATTGTTCCGCAACAGAGCCGCGAGCGTAAGCGAGCGGACCGCACTCGACGCATTGACGGCGTGTGCAGATTGGCGGCGGTCGGATGGCTGGTCCGCTCCCTTACGGTCGCGGCTCGGTTACCGCGTTCCCGGTTCCTCGTCTTTGGGGCGCGCTTGTGCGCGGCGGGCGCGGATCTCTTCCAGGCGGGCGCGGATGCGCGCTTCCAGGCCCTGGTCGGTAGGCAGGTAGTAGCGCCGGCCGGCCAGCCGCTGGGGCAGGCATTCCATCTCCGGTGCCAGCTTTTCTTCCCGTTCGTGTGCGTACTGGTAGTTCTTGCCGTAGCCGAACTGCTTCATCAGCGAGGTCACCGGGTTGCGGAGGTGCAAGGGCACGGGCTCGGCAGCCGTCTTTTCGGCGTCGTCCTGGGCTGCGCCATAGCCGGTATAGAGGGCGTTCGATTTTGGGGCCATGGCCAGGTAGACGGCGGCTTCGGCCAGCGCCAGGTTGCCCTCCGGCATGCCCACGAAGTGCGCCGCCTGCATGGCCGCCACGGCCACCTCCAGGGCGCGCGGGTCGGCCAGGCCGATGTCCTCGCTGGCCATGCGGATCAGCCGGCGCGCGATGTACAGCGGGTCTTCGCCGGACTCCAGCATGCGCACCAGCCAGTACACGGCCGCATCCGGGTCGCTGTTGCGCACCGACTTGTGCAGCGCCGAAATCAGGTTGTAATGCTGTTCGCCGGCCTTGTCGTAGAGCAGCACCCGGCGCTGGATGGCGTCTTCGACGATCTGGGGCGTGATCTGGATGCCGCCCTCGGGCCCCGGCCGCCCGGTCACGGCCGCCGCTTCCAGCGTGTTGTAGGCGGCGCGCGCATCGCCGGAAGAGAACACCGCGATGTGGCGCAGCAGCTCGTCCGGGACCTCGATCTTCTTGCCGCCCAGCCCGCGCCTCTGGTCGGCCAGCGCCCGGCGCAGCAGCGTCACGAGCTGTTCCTCGGTGAGCGGGTTCAGCGCGTAGACCCGGCTGCGCGACAACAGCGCCGAAATCACCTCGAACGACGGGTTTTCCGTCGTCGCGCCGATCAGGATGATATCTCCCTTCTCCACATACGGCAGGAAAGCGTCCTGCTGGGCCTTGTTGAAGCGATGGATTTCATCGACCAGAAGGATGGTGCGATGGCCGAGCCGGCGGGCGCGTACGGCGTCCGCCATCACCGCCTTGATTTCCTTGATGCCGGCCAGCACGGCGCTGAAGGGGGCGAACTCGCTGCGCGTCAGCCGCGCGATGACGTGGGCCAGCGATGTTTTCCCGGAGCCGGGCGGCCCCCACAGGATCAGCGACGAAAGCTGGTCTTTCTCGATCTGGGTGCGAAGCGGCTTGCCCGGCGCCAGGATGTGCTCCTGGCCCAAGATCTCGTCCAGCGTTTCGGGCCGCATGCGATCGGCCAGCGGACGCGGCTTCTGCCGCGCGGCTTCCTCCTCGACTTGCTTGAATAGACCCATCGTCGTAAAGGCGGCTGTGGGCTGTGGCCCACCGCCGGCAGCCTCCAGCCCACAGCCTACAGCCGCTTGCTTCTCGCTTTGGCCGCTTCATGCAGAAAAATGCCGGCGGCCACCGCCGCGTTCAGAGACTCGACCCCCCGCGCATGCCGGATGCTCACCTGCTCGGAGGCGGCCAAAATCGGCTCGGGCACGCCGGCGCCCTCCGAACCAATCGCCAGCGCCAGGGGCTCGGTCAAGTCGATGTCATCGAGGGTTCGCCGTGCGCGCGGCACCGCCGCGTACAGCCGGGTGTGGTGCCGGCGAAGCATTTCCAGGGCCTCGCCGTACTTGAGCCCGTGAACGTGGGGAAGCCGGAACACCGAACCCGCCGAGGCGCGCAGCAGCTTCGAGTTCTCCGGGTGAACGGCGCCTTCCAGCAGCATGGCGCCGGTGGCTCCGAAGGCCTCGCCGCTGCGCAGGATCGTGCCCGCATTGCCCGGGTCCTGGATGCCGGCCAGGAGCACCACCAGGGGCGGATGGGGCTGAAACAGGTCGGCGGCGGTCCAGGAGCGCGGCCGTACCAGCGCCGCCACTCCCTGCAGCGCGGGCGCCGCAGAAACACTCTCGAAGACCCGGGCGGCCAGGCGGACCACCTGTGGCGCGACGCGGTGGCGATCGAGCAGGCGCCGCAATTCCTCCTCGGCCTCCGGCGTGCAAAACACCTGGGGAACGGCCAGCCCGCTGTCCAGCGCCTCTTCCAGCAGGTGGAAGGTCTCGACAGCGAGCAAGCCCTCGGCTGTCCGCTGGCCGCGCGTGAGCGCCTGCCGCAGTTTTTTCACCTGCTCGTTGTGCCGGCTCTGGATGGCCTGGGTCTGGCCTCCCACAGGGATATTGTATTAGGTACCGGGCGTGAGGCGGAAGGCGGAAGGCAGAAGGCAGAAGGCGGAAGGCAGAAGGCCACAGCCCACAGCCTCCAGCCTCCAGCCTCCAGCCTGCGGTTGACTGGCGCATGGGCGCGTGTTAGTTTGGCACAATTCCCGGCGGCTGGGAGCGCGGCAAAGAGGTGTCAGCTTGGCGGAAATGATTGAGATTGTCCCCGATTCCCCGGACCCGGCTCGGATCGACTATGTCGCGGGTCTGATCCGAAGCGGCCAGGTGATCGCGCTGCCGACCGACACCTTCTATGGCCTGGCCGCAGACCCTTTCAACCTCTACGCGGTGGAGGAGATCTTCCAGATCAAGGGCCGGCCGGCGCACAAGCCGCTGCTGCTGCTGGTCGGTTCCGTGGAGATGGCCGAAGAGCTGTCGTCGGGCGACCTGCCCGACCGCTTCTATTCGCTGGCGCGCCGTTTCTGGCCGGGCCCGCTGACCATGGTCATTCCGGCGTCGCGCCGGGTGCCGCTGAAGATCACCGGGAACACGGGCAAAGTGGCGCTGCGGTTGCCCGCCGCGAGGATCCCGGTTTCGCTGGTTCAGGCGCTGGAGATTCCTTTGACCGGGACCAGCGCCAACCTGGCGGGCATGAAAGAGTGCGCGTCGGCGCACGAAGTGCAGCACAGCCTCGGCGAGCGCCTGCGGCTGATCGTTGACGGCGGTGAGGCGAAAACGGCGGCGCCCTCCACCATCGTGGAGGTGACCCACCAGGGCTGGCGGCTGATCCGCGAGGGGGCCGTCCCGGCGGAGCAGATTGCCGACCTGCTGGCCGCATGAACCGCTGGTACCGTTATCGCGCCTGGTTGCTGTTGGGGGTTCCCGCCGCGTTTCTCGCCGACTTCGGCTACCTGGCCTCTCGGGTGTGGATCGAAGCCGGGCGCAATGAAGCCCGGCCGGCCGCCGTCATCGTGGTGTTCGGGGCCGCCGAGTACCGCGGCCGCCCCTCTCCGGTTTTGCGGGGCCGCCTGGACCGGGCCCTGGAATTGTACCGCCGCGGCCTGGCCGGCATCATCATCACCACCGGCGGCCCCGGCGGCGATCCCGATTTTACCGAGGCGGGCGTGGCCCGCAACTACCTGGTGGCCCACGGCGTTCCTCCCGAGAGCATCCTGGTCGAGGACGAAAGCGCCAGCACCTCCCAGACCATCCTGGATGTCGTCGAGATCATGTCGCGCCACGGCATGCGCACCTGCCTGGTGGTCAGCGACGGCTACCACCTGTTCCGCATCAAGCGGCACATGCGCAGCAAGGGGATCGAGGCCTACGGCGTGCCGCGCGAGGTCCGGGTGGTTATGCCTGTGGGCCTCCGGGTGTGGGCCACGGTCAAGCAGGTGCTCGGCTACATGCTCTGGCGCATCGGCGTCCTTTTGTGAACCGGGCGGCGCGCTGGCCGGAAATCTCTCTCTTGTGTGCGCCGCCCCGGTTTCCGCTATAATGTGGCTCCAGCCGAAAAGCCGGGTGAGGATTGTATGGGCGTAGCGCTGACAATGGGTTTGTCGAAGCTGGTGGAGGAAACCGCCAAATCCAGCCAGTGGATGAACAGCAGCGAGATGGTCGAGAAGCTGGTTACTGAGCTGGCCAAGACCTTTCAGGTGAAGCCGCACGAAGTGGCCATCCTCCATGTGACGCATGGCGGCTCGGTCCTCTCCTTCATCTATCCATTCAAGCTGCAGAAGGTGGGGAGCGTCCCCATGAGCAGCACCGCGTCGCTGGCCGTGCGGACGGTGCGCGAGAAGCGGCCGGAAATGGTCAACAACTTCCCGGCCCAAAAGCATGCCACGGTCTTCGAGGCGGTGAATCTGAGCGCGGAAGCCAAGGGCAGCCCCATCCAGAAAATCATGAGTGCCCCGCTGATTTCCGAAGGGAAGGCGGTGGGCGTGATCCAGGTTTCGCGCAAGGGCAAGGACCCCCCGAGCGCCGGTCCGGATTTCACCATCAAGGATCTCACCA
>JAPKYU010000332.1 GCA_026394175.1 Acidobacteriota bacterium
GGCATCCACTGCGACACAACAGGGAGACCGCAACTGGGCCGCGGTGGCAGGCCTCCCATCCCCGCCGTAGCCTTCTTGACCGGTGCCCGCCACGGTGACTATGGCGCCCGGGGTCTGAGCCAGGCCGTCCCCTGCGGTCCCTACGAGGATGGACCAGAACACCAGCCAGGCCGAGCGCGAACCGAAGCGAATGGTCATCAGAACCTCTCCGCCAACCCCGCCGGCTCCTCCTGGGGTGACCATCGAGCCGGCCAGCGGGCGGCCTCACCGCGTATCCCTAGCGGCCCATCCTCATCCAGCCTGGAACTTCCATTATGGCAGCCTGGCCTCTTCGGGGCACGGGAAGGCCTGGGGCGGCTCATCTCCCTAACGCCTTACGATGCGGATCTGGCGGCTATCAACGTTAAAGGCTTCCCGCTCAGCTACGAGACGTTCGACGGCAACCGCCTCGACGTGACCACGCTGGAGGTTGTGCTGTGGACGGTCGAGCGCAAGTACGGCTAAGCCCGACGGGTCTGGGTGTTTGACCGCGGCATTGTGAGCGAAGAGAGCCTGGTGCTGACGCCGCAAGGCGACGAGACCTACATCCTGTGTCGCTCCCCGGCGCGGTGGGGAAAGGAGCTGGCAATCCGTAGCCGCTTTTCGGGCCGGATGGAAAAGGCGCTGGCCAAACGAATCGCTGCCGGCAAGCTCAAAGGTCGCCACAAGATCGAGCGCCGGCTGGGCAGCATCCAGGCGCGCCCCCCAGGTGGCGGACCTTTATGAAATCAAGCTGAGCGAGAGGGGCGGTCGGCTCGAGCTCGACTGGAAGCGGTTGGAGGACCGCCGCTCCTGGCAGCAGGCCCGTGAGGAGGTCTACCTACCGCGTACTGCGCACCCACCTGCGGGCCAGCCAGCCCGAGCAATTATGGGAGAGCTACATTCAGCTCACCGAGGCGGAAGCGGCCTTCCGGGCGCTGGATGGTCGCCAGATCCGGCTCCGACGTATTACCACCCCCAGCCGTGAACAGCAGGGACTACTGAAACAGCGCGGCATACGCCTGCCGGAACGCCTTCCCCAGGGCGGAGAGGAAATGCGCCGGCGTAAGAGCCTCCAACTCCATCATCAGGTACAGCGGCGAATGATCCGACGACACTCCGAAACGAGGGATGTCGAACAGGTCCGTATGCTTGCCGATGAATCCGCCGTGAGCGGAGAACATGGCCCTGTAGCCCGCGGCGGCGACCTCCCGCGGAATCTCGGCGCGAGAATGGTGCTGGTGGCCGAAGGGGAAGGAGAAGAACTCGACCGGGCTTCCGGTCAGGCGCTCTAACTGCCGGCGGCTCTCGCGGATTTCGGTTCTGGCCCGATCTGTGTCGATGGACCCCAGGTCGACATGGTTCACGGTGTGCGCCCCGATTTCATTGCCGAGGTGCAGCCACCGGCGCAGATCGTCCTGGCCAAGATTCGCAAACCGGTGCGGATACTTGTCCCGATCGTGGGCAAAAACCTTATCCGTATCCACGTAGCCGGAGGAGACGAAGGCGGTTGCCGGGATGCCGAATGCTTCAAGGATCGGGCCGGCCTCGGTGCAGACATCGCGGTAGCAGTCGTCGAAGTGAATGGCCACCGTGGTGGGCGCAAGCGCTTCTCTGTTGTGCAGGCGCCGGACGATCTTGCTCGTCGAGGCGGGCAAATAGGACCGGGACAAGACGGTCAGGTGCTCGGCGAATCGCCGGGTGGTGGTGGTCAACGGGTCTTGCGACACGTCGTTGACACGGTGGTACAGGAGAACTGCGCCCCGGCTGCCTTGCCGCCGGTGAACGGCCCGGTCGAGGTGATAAACGCCGGAATGGAAGATGGCCAGGTAGAGCAGGTTCTTCAAAGCGACCTTCGCGTCACTCTTCGGCCGCCAGTGCGGGAGGCGCGCGGCCAACTCCCGCCGCTGCTGGCGCGTGGGTAGGGTCTTCGGCCGGACCGAAACCGGGGGCTGTGGGGTTCGCCTCGCCCGGCCCGCCTGAAGGTCAGCGACCGCTTGAGCCAGCAGGCGGGCGCCTTCAAAGTCCAGTTTTGTAGCTAACGAGTCGGGCGTTTCTTTGGGATGGATCGCCACCGTGGAGGTGGCAATCACGTCTCCGCTGTCGAGCGCGTCATTGACGAAGTGCACCGTGACACCAGCTTCTGCCCTGCCATCGTAGAGTTCCCAAAATCCCGGGGGCATGCCACGGTATTCCGGGACCGCACCCTTGTGGATGTTGATGCACCCCGCCCGTGGGATGCCGAAGGTAGACCGCTTGAGGATCCGTGTCCCGAGCACGACGCCCAGGTCGGCATCGCACTCCCGCAAATGTTGCATCGCCTCCGGCCTGTTCAAATTGCCGGCCGCGTGTATCGGGATACCGTATTTAACGGCCAGATCGTCAAGGGAGAAGCAGCGTTCCGGGAAAGCCTGGCGAAGCACCGCCTCCACATCCCAGTTTGGGATCACGCGCTCGGCCCACCTATCGGTCAGCTTGCGGAGGGCTGCCCAACCGCGGTAGGCGAGGTAGGGAAGCCCCTCTCGCCGCAGGTTCCGGCGCAGGTTCCGGAAGCGCCGGGCCAAGGGAGGACGTTCTGTATCGAGTAGGAGGGCGACAACCCGGAGGCCGGGCAGTTGACAGACGCGTTCGATGCTGAGCCGCGTGGAGGCAGTATCCGCTCCCACCAGGAAGGCGACTTTCAATAGGGGAGCGCTCATTGGACAGGATCAGCGGCTACGCGGCTAGGTGTTCCCCCGGGCCGGCGCACGGAGACCACAATCCCCACCGTGAAGTTCAGGAACGGGGGCAGGAAGTGCAACGGTATTCCGTGGACTGCTTCGATCTGGAAGCGCGCGCCGAGATCCCGCAGGAAGGCCCGGTGGTTGAATCCGCGATGCTCCTCGCGAAGGTCGCTTTGAAGAACCTGCTCTACCTGGCCATCTTCCTTCCATTCCGGCGTTTATCACCTCGCCCGGGCCTCAGCGGCTCGTCCTCCGTCCTCGCTGTAGCCCCTTTCACCAGAGCCCGCCACCGTCGTGATGGTTCCGTCAGGTCTGATCTTGCGGATGCGGTGGTTGCCCGTGTCGCTGATGAAGAGATTGCCGGCGGCATCCACTGCGACACAACAGGGAGACCGCAACTGGGCCGC
>JAPKYU010000361.1 GCA_026394175.1 Acidobacteriota bacterium
GGAGCCGTCCATCCCGAAGCCGTCTTCGAAGCTGCTTTCCGCCAATTGCTTGATGGGGAAGGAAACATGATGCCAGAGGCCCGGCAGGTCGGTGAAACGCAGATCGACGATTATTACGTCGTTCTTGCGGGCAAATTCCAGCACTTCTTTTGGATCTTTACGCTCAGCCGTCATCAACACACCTCCAGAAATTCGGCGCCCCGCGCCGTGCGGGCCGCCATATTCCAAGGTAGTCCCGGTCCCAAGAGCGGGTCAATCGGACGTTTGGATGGCGGCTATCAGGAAAATGGATTAGACGCCGAAGGCGGGTGATTAGTCGCAGGCGGCTCGACAACGCCGCCCCGGTCGTGATACAGGTGCCAAACTTATGGCGAAACTCAACCGGCGTTCGTTCGTCAAGATGGTCCCGGGCGGGGCGCTGGCAGCGCCCGGCATTGCCGCCGCCGCCTCTTCCGCCGCCGCCCAGCAGCAGAAGCAACCGCCCCAGCCGCCGCAGAAGGTGACCAAGGAGGCGCTCGACGCCGCCGAGCAACTGATCGGCATCGAGCTGACCGAGGCCCAGGAAGCCATGGCGCTGGCCGGCGTCAACCGCAACCTGGCCAGCTACGAAACGCTGCGGCAGATTGACGTGCCGCTCAATACCGAGCCGGCCTTTAGTTTCCACCCCGGGCTTCTGGGTAAGGAATACCCGCGGCGGCAAGCGGCGGCGACCGGGCGGGGGCGCGGCGCGCGCCCGCCGTTCAGCAAGCAGCAAGCGCCGAAATTCAGCTCGCTGGAGGACGCCGCGTTCTCGACCGCACTGGAACTGGCCGAGCTGCTGCGCAGCCGCAAGGTCTCCTCGCTGGACCTCACCAAGATGTACCTGGAGCGCCTGAAGCGCTATGGCCCGAAGCTGAATTGCACCATCACGCTCACCGAGGAGCTGGGGCTGGAGCAGGCGCGCCAGGCCGACGCCGAGATGGCCCGCGGCCGCTACCGCGGCCCGCTGCATGGCATCCCCTGGGGCGCCAAGGACCTGTTCGCCACCAAGGGCATCCCCACCACCTGGGGCGCTGAGCCCTACCGCAGCCAGATGATTGACTACGATGCGGCCGTGGTCGAGCGGCTGCGCGCCGCCGGGGCGGTGCTGATCGCCAAGCTCTCGATGGGGGCGCTGGCGCAAGGCGGGCTGTGGTTCGGCGGCATGACCCGCAACCCCTGGAAGACGGAAGACACTTCCAGCGGCTCCTCGGCGGGATCGGCGTCCACCACCGCCGCCGGCCTGGTGGGCTTCGCGCTGGGAACCGAAACGCTGGGCTCGATTGTCTCGCCCTGCTCGCGCTGCGGCGCCACCGGGCTGCGCCCCACCTACGGCCGCGTCAGCCGCTACGGCGCCATGGGCCTGAGCTGGACGATGGACAAGATCGGCCCCATCTGCCGCGGCGTGGAAGATTGCGCGGCGGTGCTGGCCGCCATTTACGGCCCCGACGGCCGCGACCGCACCGTCACCGACATCCCCTTCCATTGGTCGCCCGCCACGCCGCTGGGCAGCCTGCGCATCGGCTACCTGAAGGCCGAGCTCGAGCAGGGCGATGCCGAACAGCAGGGTTTATACAAGGAAGCGCTGGAGGCACTACGGAAAGCGGGCGCGAAGCCGGAGCCGATGGAACTGCCGAAATTCTCGACCGGCAGCCTGCGCTTCGTTCTGAGCGCGGAAGCGGCCACGGCCTTAGACGACCTGACCCGCAGCGGCGGCGTCAACCAGCTTTCCGGCCAGGCGCCCGGCGACTGGCCCAACGTCTTCCGCACCTCGCGCTTCATCCCCGCCGTCGAGTACCTGCGCGCGCAACGGGCCCGCACGCTGCTGATGCGGGCCATGGACAGCCTGATGGAGAAGTGGGATGTGTTTGTCTCGCCGGCGCCGGCGAGCGCCAGCCTGCTGATCACCAACCTGACCGGCCACCCCGCCGTGGTCATGCCCTGCGGCTTCATCAAGGGCCTGCCGCAGGCCATCATGTTTACCGGCGGGTTATATGACGAAGCCGCGCCGCTGCGGGTGGCGCTGGCCTTCGAGCAGGCCACCCCCTGGCACACCATGCATCCGAAAATTTAGGCTGTAGGCCGTAGGCTGTAGGCTGTGGGAGACCCGCTTCCAGCCTACAGCCCACAGCCCACAGCCTACAGCCATTTTTTCAGCCAGGCGTGGAGCTGCTGGTAGAAGAAGCGGCTGTCGTCGCCCCGCAGGATCCAGTGGCCGGCGTCGGGGAAGACGATCAGCCGGCTGGGCACGCGCAGCCGCTGCAGCACGCTCCAGTTCTCCAGCGACTGGTTCAGCGGCACGCGGAAGTCTCTCTCGCCAACGGTAATCAGCATCGGCGTGCGGAAATTCTTCGCGTAGCGGATGGGGTTCTGTTCCCGCCACACCGGGCCCTGTTCCCACACCGGTCCGCCGTTCATCAGCTCGCGGTGATAGATGATGTCGCTGGTGCCCCACTGCGACTCGGCGTTGACCAGGCCGGCATGGCTGAACAGGCACTTGTAGCGGGTGGTGGTGGCCTGGAGCCAGTTGGCCATGTGGCCGCCGTAGCTGGCGCCGCCGGCCGCCTGGCGGCCGGCGTCGATAAAGGGGAAGCGGCGAATCGCTTCATCGGCCGCCTCGTTGACCTCCTGGCCCGGCCCGCGGAACGGATCTTCCTGGATGTCCTGCGCGAACTTCTCCCCGTATCCGGTGGAGCCGGTGTAGTCGGTCATCAGGACGACGTACCCGGGCTGCGCGATCAAGTGGTAGTTCCAGCGCAGGAAGAACTGGTCTTTCCACATGCTGGCCGGCCCGCCGTGCATCAGCACCACCAGCGGATACTTCTTCGCTTCGTCGAAGGCCGGAGGCAGGGCGATGAAGTTGTGGATGCGCTTGCCGCGCTTGCTGGTAAACCAGAACTCGCGCAGCGGCTGCCAGTCGATGGCCGCTACGCGCTGGGAATTGAAATCGGTCAGGGCCTTGTGGCGGCCGCCGGCCGGGTCGATGCGCACCACCTCGGCCGGGCTGACCGCGCTTTCCCAGGCGGCCACCAGGATCGGCGCCGGAGCGCGGCCGGGCATCGAGAGGCCCGAGTACACGCCGCGCGCGGCTTCGGCGACTACCTGCGCTTCTCCGCCGCCGGCGGGCAGGGCGAAGACCTTGTCGTAGCCGGCATCCTCGGCGATCAGGTAGATCATCTTCCCGTCGGGGCTGAAGGCAAAGCTGCCCACCGAGCGCTCAAACTTCTCCGAGATCACCGCCGCCGGGCCACCCGCCGGCCACGGGATCCGCGCCAGGCGGTCGAGGTGATAAACCTTGGTGTCCTGCTTCTGAGTCGCGCAGTAGAGCGATTTGCCGTCGGGGCGGAAGGCGGGCCTCAAGAAAGTGTCGTTGCCGGAGGTCAGTTGCCGCGGCTCGCCACCGTCGGCGGACACCTGGAACAGATGGGTGTTGACGTGGGCATAGGCGGTGGCGTTCTTCTTGGTGGTCGCCACGAAGACAATCGATTGGCCGTCGGGCGCCCAGATGGCGGCCAGCTCCTCGCCCGTGGGGGTAGGCACGCCGGCAAATCCGGGCTCCGCCACCAGCTTTGATCCGGCCAGCAAATCGCGCGGCCGCGCGCCCGAATCGGGCGGGCCCGGCTCGGCGGCCTGCACGAAGACGTGCGGCTGCGGGTCATCCAGCCAATGGTCCCAGTAACGGATCGGGAAGGTGTCGTAGACGCGGGCGTTGTACTTGCGCGCTTTGCGCTCGGCCGCGATCTTCTTGTTGGCTTCGTCGTCGGCTGCCCCCGGATACACGGCGGAGGAGAACAGCAGCGCCCGGCCGTCGGGGCGCCAGCGGGGCGAGCCGGCGCCGGTAGAGAGCGAGGTGATGCGGACGGCCTCGCCGCCGGCCGCCACGTCGATCACGTACACCTGGCCGGCCTCGTCGCCTTCGCGCCGGGCTGAAAAAGCCAGCCGCCGGCTGTCGGGACTCCAGGCCGCGCCCGCCTCGGCGCCCTTCGAGAAGGTCAGGCGGCGCGGCTTGGCGCTGCCGTCGGCCGGCACCATCCACAAGTCGGACCATTGGTCCTTCTCGTCGTACGCCGGCTCAGTCAGTTGAAACACAACCCACTTGCCATCGGGGCTGGCCACGGGCGCCGCCACGCGCTTCATCAGCCAGATGGTTTCATGAGTGATTGGGGCGCCGGCGGCCAGGGCCCAGCCGGCAAACAGAAACGCGGCACACAGCAGACGAATCAGCAGCATGCGCCGGAGTATACCCGAGGCTACGGGCTACAGGCTACAGGCTACAGCAAAACTGCGGGCCGCGGCCTGGAGCCTGCAGCCTGTAGCCCGTTGTCACGCGCCTTCCGCTTCTTTCTTTTTCGGCGGTGGCGTCTGTTGCTGGATGAACTGGTAATACTCGACGAATTTCTCGCGCAGCGAGTCATCGAGCCGTCCGGCGTTTAAGGCCTGCCGTTGAGCGTTCACGAAGCCGGCGGCCATGATGGCGGCGGCAATCATTGTGCTGTCCAAACTGAACCTCCGCATTTCGATCTGCGTTGATCTGCGTTCATCTGCGTCCCATTACACCATTCGATTAGATCACCACCAGCGGGGGCCGGGCATCGGGCAGCACGCGCCCGATCATCGACGCCGGCACACCCGCTTCGAGCAACTCGTTCTCCAGGGCGCCGGCCTCGCCGGCCTCGACTGAAATCAGCAGGCCGCCCGAAGTTTGCGGATCGTAGAGCAGCGCTTCGACTTCCGGCGGAAGCTGGGCCCGCAGCTCGACGACGCAGGACAGGAACTCGCGGTTGTTCTTGAGTCCGCCGGGCTGGTGGCCGGCGCGCGCCGCCTCCAGGGCGCCGGGAAGGAATTGCAGCCGCGCGTGGTCAATCTCCAGGCGCACGCCGCTGGCGGCGGCCAGCTCGCGCGCGTGCCCCAGCAGCCCGAACCCGGTGACGTCGGTGACGGCGTGCACCGCGTGCCGCAGCATGATTTCGCAGGCCGTGCGGTTCAAGGCGCACATCGACTCGACCGCCGCCTCGATGGCCGCCGGCTCGGCCGCGTCCCGCTTCAGCGCCGTCGAGAGCACGCCCGTGCCCAGGCGCTTGGTCAACACCAGCGCGTCGCCGGGACGCGCCCCGGCGTTGGTCAGCACCCGGCGCGGAGAAATCACCCCGGTCACCGCGTAGCCGAATTTGATCTCCTCGTCGGCAATCGAGTGCCCGCCGATCACCGAGCAACCGGCTTCATCCATCTTGCTGTGCCCGCCCAGCAGGATCTGCTGGAGCACCTCGATGGGCAGTTTCTGCGAAAAGGCGACGATCGACAGCGCCGAGACGGGCCTCCCGCCCATGGCATAGACATCGCTGAGCGAGTTGGCCGCGGCAATCTGGCCGAAGGTAAACGGGTCGTCCACGATGGGCGTGAAGAAATCGACGGTTTGCACCAGCGCCAGGTCGGGCGCGAGTTGATACACGCCCGCGTCGTCGGCATGATCGAAGCCGACCAGCACGTTCGGGTCTGTGGCCGGCGGCAGCTTGCCCAGCAGAGCGTCCAACAACTTTGGACTCAGCTTGGACGCTCAACCCGCGGCTTTCACCGCCGCCGTCAGTCGCACTACTTCGTCCGGCACAAAAAAAGTATATCCTGTTTTTCGGGGCGGCTGTCGGCTGTCGGCTGACGAAGAATCTAAGCCGCCAGCCGGGTTGCTGATAGAATTGTGACTCCGCTTGTTCCATGGAGACCAACAGCGACCGATGAGCTTCGCCAACGCGTTTGACTTCGTTCAACGGCAGGTCCGCCGCACGATCGAGAACTACCCGGGCCTGCACCCCATGTACACCACCCACGGCCGTTGGGACACGACGGGCGAGCGGTGGACGCACTGGTGCGAAGGCTTCTTCCCCGGCATGATGTGGCTGATCCACCAGAAAACCGGGGATGGGTGGATGCGGCAGCAGGCCGAGGCCTATTCAAAACGGCTGGAGCCGCGCCAGCACGACCGGGCCGTGCATGACCTGGGCTTCATTTTCCTGTCCACCTACCTGCCCTGGTATCGGCTCAGCGGCGATCCGGCGCTGAATGCCGTGCTGATCCAAACGGGACGCACGCTGGCCCTGCGCTTCCAGCCCGGCGGCCGCTACCTGTGTTCCTTCCTGGGCCCGGAATCGCTGTTCATCGACATCATGGCGAACGTGGGCATCATTTTCTATGCCGGGCGCGAAACCGGCGACGAGGCCCTGCTGGAGGTGGCCCGGCAGCACTGCCTGACCACCCGGCGGCGCCTGGTGCGCGGCGACGGCAGCACCGCCCACGAAGGCATTTTCGATCCGGCCACCGGCGAGTTTCTGCGGCAATCGACCCGCCAGGGGTACCGGGGCGACAGTTGCTGGTCACGCGGGCTGGCCTGGGCGCTCTACGGCTTCCACGTCGCTTACGAGTACTCGGGCGATGAACGGTTTTTGGCCACGGCCCGGGCCTGCGCCGATTTCTACCTGCGCAATACGCCGCCGGAGGGCGTGCCCTGGTGGGACTTCGACGTGCCGGAAGGCCCGCAGCGCATCTACGACTCTTCGGCGGCCGCCATTGCCGCCGCCGGGCTGATCCGGCAGGGAAGAAAGAACGAAGCGCGCGCAATCCTGCGAACGCTGTGCGACCGCTTTCTGGTCGCGCCTGATCAGGATGGCGTCCTGAGCCAGGGCGTGTACCACATCCCCAAGAACCTGGGCGTCAGCGAGTCGGTCATCTGGGGCGATTACTTCTTCACCGAAGCGCTGGCGGCCGCGCTGAGCGACGAATAATCGCCCGCGGAGTGGCACAGGCATCCTGCCTGTGCGCCTATTCAAGCACTTCCCAGCCATGCACAGGCAAGGATGCCTGTGCCACCGGGCCGACGGTACAACATCCCTCAGGCGAGCTGTTTGGCGAAGGCGGCAATATGGCCGGGGCCCGTGCCGCAGCAGCCCCCCAGCACCTGGGCCAGCGGCGCCAGCGCGGTCACCATCGGGGCCATCTGCTCCGGGGTCAGCCGGTACACGGCCCGGCCGCCGACCAGTTCCGGTTTGCCGGCGTTGGGCTGCAGGATAATGGGCAGCGCGCAAGCCGAGCGGAAGGCGCGCGCGATGTCGGCGAAGTCCGGCGGCTCCAGGCCGGTGCCGCAGTTGGCGCCGATGGCGTCGGCCCCGGCGTCGGCCGCCATTTTGGCCGCCTGCTCCGGCGTTGCTCCGGCCATGGTGCGGAAGCCGCTGCGGCGCCGCTCGAAGGCCAGCGAGGCGATCACGCACGGCGCGCCCAACTCCCGGGCCACGCGGATCCCCATCTCCAGCTCGTCCAGCGCCGACATGGTTTCGAACATGATGGCTTCGGCGCCGGCTTCCAGCAGGGCGGCGATTTGCTCGCGCAGCGATGCTTCCAGTTCCGCCGGCGCGATCTCACCCGTCGGCTCCAGGAACCCGCCGCAAGGCCCGCAGTCACCGAGCACCCATCGGCTATCGCCGGCTGCCTGCCGGGCAAGGCAGACAGCGGCGCGCGACAGTTCGGCCGCCCGGCCCGTCAACCCGTGCCGCCCCAGGATGAACCGGTTGGCGCCGAACGTGTTTGCCAGCAGCAACTGCGAGCCGGCTTCGGCGTACGCGCAGTGAATGGCCAGCAGCTTCTGCGGCTTCTCGACGCTCCACAGCTCGCCGCAGCCGCCCGGCTCCAGCCCGGCGCGTTGCAGTTCGGTGCCCATGGCGCCGTCCAGAATCAATGTGCGGCCGGATTCTCGCGCCTCGCGAAGCGCGTCTTTCAGAACTTTCGGCAAGCGGCACCCCCTATCAGTAGGCAGTAAGCAGAATGAATTTCGGATTGCGGATTTCGGATTGCGGATTTCAACCCGCGTTCGAAATCCGCAATCCGCAATTGCTCTTCCCGCCTACTGCTTACTGCTTACTGCCTCCGCGGCTGCACGGAGCTTCATGATGTTTTCCGGCGGGGCATGGGGCGGCACCGAGCAGGCCGAACTCAGTATATACCCGCCGCCCGGCCCGGCTACGGCGATGCGCCGCAGCGCATCCTCATAGACCGCGTCCGGCGTGCCGCGCAGCAGCACGTTCACCGGGTCGATGTTGCCTTTGATAAAGCAGCGCCCGGCCAATACGCGCCTGGCCTCGGCCAAGTCCACGGTTCCCAGCGGGGGCGGGTCCAGCGTATCGATGCCATTTGTGCCCGTCTCCATCATCAAGTCGAGCCGGTCGCCGATGGCGCCGCAGGTGTGGGTGTAAATGGGCACATCGAAGCGCTCCCGGATGCCGCGAATCACCTTGCGCTCGTAAGGCAGGACGAAGCGGGCGTAGTGCTTGCGGGAAATGAATCCGCCGCCGGCGAAGGCCGAGGAAATCAGGATGGCGTGAGCGCCGGCCGCCGCCTGCCCGCGCCCAAACTCCATCGCGCCTTCACTCAGCGCTTCCAGGCAGGCCTCGCATTTCTCCGGGTCATCGACCAGCGCGATCAATCCGTTGGTGCAGTCCAGCAGCTCCATGAACTGCGACAGCGGGGAGAAGATCTCGCTGTGGACCGAAACCCGGCCGCCCGTGCGCTCCAGCACGTACCGGATCAGGTCGAAGTGCCAGGGCGGAAAGAAACCGCTGCCCTTCGCCGCCTCCTCCCCGCTGAAGCCCCAGGAGTACGGGTAGGTGACGCCGGAAATATCGTGCGGCTCGACGTAGAACAGCCGGCCGGGGTCGATCTGCTCGAACGACGGAAACCAGCGGTGGCCGTTCTCGCGGAAGACATGCGCGTTGTCGTCCGGCGGCGAGATCGTATGCCACCCGTTTTTCCAGTGGATGATGCTGTCGCCCTCCCGCTGCTCGATGCGGCCGACGTAGCTGCGCCAGTTCGGATCCCGCCCGGGCAGGTTGATCAGGATGCCGTCGAAGCCGTAGCGCTGCTGCAGCTCGACAAGCGCCTCGCCAAAACCTTCGGTGGAATGCCAGATTTCAACCGCCCCGATGCGGGTCTGGAGGAAGTAGTGGCCGAGCGCAAGCTGGCACATGACCGGGACCCGGTCGGGCGTCCCCAGCCCCATCGCTATGTCCATTCGCTCTTTGCTATTCATCGGGGTTGAGTCCAAAGTCAAGCCGTCTGCGACTTTGGACTTTGGACCTTGGACTCTACTACGGGAATGGCATGGCCGCGCAGAACGCGTCCTCGTAGTCAGGGTGGACCGCCAGCTCCAGGTACTCGCACATCTGGCCGATGCGGCGGGCGCGGCGGCGGGCTTCGGCGTCCACCAGCACCATGCGAGCACCGGCGCCGGCGGCGTTGCCGATGAACTTCACGCGCTCGGGATCGATCTCGGGCAGCAGCCCGATGCGCAGCGCGCTGGTCTTGTTGAGGAAATTGCCGAACGCGCCGGCCAGGTTCACTTCTTCCAGGTCGGCGGCAGCCAGGCCGAAGTGGCGCAGCAGGATTTCCACCGCCGCCCGGATCGAGCCCTTGACGAGCTGAAGCTGGCGGATGTCGGCGGCGGTCAGCACCACGTTTTCCGCCAGGCGCACCGCGCGCTGGCGGTTGTCCATGGTAACCAGGCGCTCGACCAGGCGCGGCGGCAGGCGGTCCAGCTCGGCGCCGTTGCGCAAGGTGCCGGAAGGCGCGATCAGGCCGGCGGCGCATAGCGCGGCGGCGGCATCCACCAGGCCGCTGCCGCAGATGCCGGACGCCGGCTCATTGCCCACGGTCTTCACCATGATGCGGCCGTCGGGCGTGACCCGGACGGCATCGATGGCCCCCGGCGCCGCCCGCATGCCCTGGTAGATGTTGGCGCCCTCGAAGGCCGGGCCGGCCGCCGCGGAAGCCGCTACCATGCGGCGGCGGCAGCCCAGCACCACCTCGGAGTTGGTACCCAGATCGATGACCAGCCGCCAGCCATCGCTTTCATCCATGCCCGCGGCCAGCACCGCCGCCACCGTGTCGGCTCCGACGTGGCTGCGGATCATGGGCAGGCAGCGGGCCAGCGCGCGCTGGTGGACGGGCAGCCCCAGCTCGCGCGCCTTGATGGTCGTCTCCCGCGTCCAGGCGCCGACGTAGGGAGCGTGCCCCAGCGGCCTGATGTCCACGCCCAGCATGGTGTGCATCATCGTCGGGTTTCCCGCAAAGGTGAGCGCGTAAATCTCGTCCGGCGCGATGCCGGCCTGCGCCGAAAGCTCCCGCAGCATCTCGGCGACGGCCTCGATCAGGGCCTCGTGAAGCTCCCGGTTGCCGTCCGGGTGATCGACCGCGTAGTGGATGCGGGTGATCACGTCGGCGCCGTAGCGCACCTGCGGGTTGAGCCAGGACAGCGCGTTGAGCACGGCGCCGGTGGAAACATCCACCAGCGCGGCCGCCAGCGTGGTGGTGCCCAGGTCCACCGCCGCGCCGACCACCTGATTTCGGATTTCGGATTGCAGATTGCGGATTTCAGGCGCGGGGCGCAGGCCGAGCAGCTCCGGCGGGTCGTTGGCCCAAACAGCCTCCACCCGGTGCTTGTTCTGCTGCAGGATTTCCTGGACCGAGCGCAGCAGCGGCAGCTCAGCAGTGAACTCGGCCACTCCGGCGGCCCGCGCCAGAAGTTCCATCGCCGAATGTTGGTGGTGCTCATCGGGCGGCGTGATCTCCAGGCCTTGCCGCCGGAAGTTCGGCGTGAAACTTCGGCCTTCGTACATGGCCGGGTCGCCGAAGCTCTTGGCCGCCACCGAGCGCGTCACCTTGGGGATTTCGACCACGGCCGGCCCGTCGAGCACCAAGCGGCATCCCAGGCGCCAGCCGGCCTCCAGCTCCTGCGGCGAGAGCACGCGCAGGTCGGCATCGGCGGGAGCGGGCGCGCCCTCCCGCACCAGCACCCGGCACTTGCCGCAACTGCTCCGGGCGCCGCAGGGCTGCTCGATCCAGATCTCGCAGCTTGCGGCCGCCAGGAACAGCTCGGTGGGGCCTTCGGCGGCGAAGGTGCGTCCCTCGGGAAGAAACCGCACAGAGAACATGAACGGTATAGTTCACCACAAAGGCGCGAAGAACACAAAAAACAGGCTGGCGCCCCTGCTTGCTTCCGAGACCGGCGTCCTCTACTATGCTTACGGCCATGTCGCTCAAGAGGTACCTGGAAGAGATTGACTCGATAGCCGGCGAAATAGGGCTGTACACCCCCCTCGCCACCCACATTTTCGGGACCCTGCTGGGCTATCCTCCGAAGCGCCGGATCATCAACAAGAGCGGCAAGCAGGGCGTGCCCGACATTCGACTGTCTTCGGAGGAGCACGATGCCTCCGAATGGGTGGTCGTCGAGGTGAAACTCAAGGACGAGGATATTCGTGATCCGAGCAAGAGGAAGCAGATCTGGGACGAGCAAATCACGGCACGCGGCTACATCGGCCCGGATACCTTCTACGTGGTGCTCTGCGCCCCCCGGACCTTCTATGTCTGTGACCTGACCGGCAGCGTTTTGACCGGTATCCACATTGAGTCCAACTGCCTGCTCGATGTGCTCAGCGGCGCGCGCCTGCCGCTCACCGCCGCGTCGTTCCGCGAACGGCTGCACCGGGTGAGTTACCACGCGTCTCTGGAGCGCCCGCAATACGAGGCCTTCCGCGCCGCAGCCCTACCCGCCGGACGGATTCACCTGGGCCCTGAGACGCTGCCCCAATTGCAGTTTGTCTTCCACTCGGCGATTGAGGAACTGACCGGTTACTGCCGCCAGCGGTTCCGGGTTCTCCGCTCGGAATGCAGCGAAGCGCACGCCAAGCTGGACGACATTGACCAGCGGCTCAGGGATATCGGCTCGGGCGCCATCAAGGCGCGCGAGAAGCTCCTCTACTTGCGGAACACGGTCCGGGCCAGGCATCGGCTGCCGCTGCAGATTTTTGACGTCGATTATGACCGCTTCAGGCACGACCAGACATACGCCGGCACCGAGGGGGAGGAGCATTTTGAAGAGATATTCTGCGTCAACACGGCCTACGTGGCTCTCAGCCGGCTCTTTTTCGTCCGAATCTGCGAGGACCTGGGGCTGACTACGCGGAAGATCTCCAACTCCGGGATCGCTACCTGGCGCAAGTTCGTGGCCAACATCAAGGAGCGGTACCAGGACCTCCTGGAGGTGGCCTTCAAGGATGTCGCCCATGTCTACTCCAGCCTGTTCGAGTCCTCCGTGTTTGACTGGTTCGGCAAGCAGAACAGCGGATCGGCGAACGGGGAGTTGCACGCGATCCTGGAGCGCATCCTGTTTCGCCTGAACAGCTTTGATTTCCGCCAAATCGACCGCGACCTGCTCGGTTCAATCTATCAGTATTTTCGGCCGAGAATCGAGCGCCGCCGGCTGGGCGAGTATTACACGCCGGTTGAGGTGGTTGACTACATATTGGCTCGCAGCGGGATCGCAACCGATGAAGACCTGATGCAGAAACGCATCCTCGATCCCGCGTGCGGGTCATTTACCTTCGGGGTACGAGCGATTGCCCACCTGCTGCGGGCAGGCGCGGGTTTGTCGGCCCAGAACAGAATTGATCTGGTTCGGAGGTGCCTCGCGGGCCGCGACATCAATCCCTTCTCGGTCTTTCTGGCGCACCTCAGCCTGCTCTTTGCCCTGCTTGACGTTTACATGGAGGCCAAGAACTCCCGGCCGGATTACGAGATGGGTCCCATGGACGTCGCTGCTCGTAATTCCCTGACAGTTGAAGTGCCGCCCGCGGGCGACCTCCGCGTCTCTTCGGATCTGGAGGGGCTGACCACGGAACGGGCTGTTGACTATGTTGTGGGAAACCCTCCCTTCGTTCGAAATGAAAGGCTGCCAGGGGAAGACCGCGAGGTGCTGACCGAACTCTATGGCTCCCTCTCCCGGCATAACACCGATCTATCCGTCTACTTCCTTTACAAGTCCGTGACGGCCTTCGCCAAGGAAAACGGGACGGTGGGCATGGTGGCGCCCGTGGGCATCTCGAACACCAACATGGCCGAATATCTGCGGCGCTTTCTGGAGGGCAAGGACCTCTACGAGCTGGTGTCGTTGGAATGGTGCGCCAAACAGGTGTTCCCCGGAGCCGACATCATCCCAATGCTCATCTTCGTCCGCAACCGGAATCGGCCCGCCGGCCACCGCATTCGCCTGGTGCGCAACATTCAAACCGTCCAGGAACTCAAGGACTGCGCCAGGGACCAGGCGCTGCTGCGCTCGAAGTCGTCCGTCCTGCCCTTTCAAGAGTGGTCAGCTCTGAGTCCCACCGGTGATTGGTGTCTGGATGTTACCGAGCGGGATCTGCCCATCTTGAAGAAGCTGAACCGAGCCGAGCGTCTTGGTTCGGTCGTGGACGCACCTTTTGCCGTCAAAGCGGGGAGAGGAGCCGAATTTCTCCGCTCTGCCGACGGCGGGGGCCCTCGCAAAGGGGAGGTCCCCTTGGTGAAGGGGCAGCACATCGCCGCATTTCACGTTTCCACGGACACCGAGGAATACGCGACCCTGACGAAGCTTGCGACCGCGGAAGACCCGTCCATTTGGAGCGATCTGGAGTTCTACCGGGCCAACGCCGGGCGCGCGGATCAGACCGGTACAGGCAGGACCGACTACCAGACGCCGCATCGCCTGAATCTTGCTTCGGCCAGCGACACACTGTGCTGCCTCGTTCCGGAGATCTATGTCACCCTGGTTGCGGCCGTCGCCGATCCCCTGACAGTCGTTGCAAACAACAGCGTGATCGCCGTCGTTCCGAAGAGGTTCAGCGCGCATTGCATCGCTGCAATCATCAACTCGCGCATTTCCAGGTATTACGCGTTTCTCACGCTTCGGTCGGCGATTTTGCTGAGAAGAAGGACGACGTGGTTTCCGCGGGCCATCAAGGCTCTGCCCCTGCCGCGTCTGTCGCCCCGCCGCGCGCAGCGGCTGCACGATCTTTCCGTCGAGGCTTCTACTCTTTCAGGTGAAATGCCGCGCACCGAGGCCGATCTATACGCCGCCGGCACTGCCGGTGTGCGCGACTGGATCAAAGCGGGCTTTCTGGGCGTCACCTGCGACTCTGACAGCATCGATCGCCAAGACCTGGCTGCGGCCGCCATCGAGGCAGGCGAGTTGGTGGCCGGGACCGCTCGCATCGCGGCGAAATCGCCCGATACGCTTGTCCTGTTGCGCGCCGCCCTGCTTTCGACAGCCGATGAGGAGTTTGCCCACAACGACATCGAAAGCGCCGAGTTGCCTGCCGATGCGGCCCTGCGTGCCCGGCTGGCTGCCGAAATCCGCAACTTCGCAATCAACTTGAAGAGAACCCAGGATCGCGTTCTGCACATCGTGGAAGAAATCGACCAGATCGTTGCTGACGGCTTGGGACTGGAAGCGGCCGAGTATCGGACAATTCGCGAACGGTGCGGCGAGTTCCCGCTCTCCGTTACGGTGGAGCGCCCTCGCTTTGCCTGGAGTCCGGACAGGAAGCGTCAGGCGAGGCGCATCTACGTAACGCCGGACCGCTTCAAGTAGTTGGACATAACCTACGGATCCAGCATAATTCAGGCTTGTTTTCTGAAGGCGGTTTGAACAATACTCTCACGCGCTCCGGCGCTGGCAGCCGGAGCACCCCCGGCCGGCCGGGCGAGAGGCAGGCAATCTCTTTATCGAGGAACTGGCGCATGAAAGCTGCTCGGCACCTTTGCGTGTTCTTGCTGGTGGCGGCACTGGCCGCTGTGGCCCAGATGCCGTCGTTCTTCGGTCCGCCGCCGGATCCGAATGACACCAAGATCATGGCGGAGATCAAGGACCACTCCCAGTTGATGGACAACCTGGAATACCTTTCCGACGTGATCGGCCCGCGGCTGACGGGAAGCCCGCAGTTGAAGCGGGCGCACGAATGGGCAGCCAACAAGTTCAAGCAATACGGCCTGGCGAACGTGCACCAGGAAACGGCGACCATCGCCAATGGCTGGGAGCGGGTGAGCGCGCGCGCCCGCATCATCGAGCCCACGGCGCAGGCCCTCACTATCGCCGCCGCCGGCTGGTCGCCGAGCACCACGGGCGTGGTGCGCGGCCCGGTGGTGGTCGTCACCACCAGGCGCGCCGAGGACCTGGAGCAGTACAAGGGCAAGCTGAAGAACGCCATCCTGCTCACCGCCGACGGGCGCGGCCAAGTGGGACCGCCCACGTTCGGCGAGCCTGCTCCGGCCGCGCCCGGCCAGCCGCCTCAACAACCGGCCGCGGCAGCGCCTCGACCCGAGCGGCAGCCCCAACAGCCCGACGTGCGCCGCCCGATGGAGCAGTTCCAGGAAATGGCCCGCAAACGGGACGAGTTCTTCAAGGCCGAGGGCGTGGCCGCCATCCTGCGCAATTCCGGCAAGGAGCACGGCCTGCTAAACATGACCGGCGGCGGCCGCACCTTCGAGATTGCCGCTATCCCCACCGCCTTTGTCACCGGCGAAGGCTACACGCTGATCCAGCGGCTGTTGAAGCGCGGGCCCGTCCAGGCGGAGATCGAAATCACAAACAAGGTCGTCAAAGGCCCCATCGAGGTTTACAACACCGTCGCCGACATCCTGGGCACGGAGAAGCCCGGTGAATACATGCTGCTGGGCGCCCACCTGGACTCCTGGGACCTGGCGACGGGCGCGACGGACGACGCCACCGGCACTTCCGTCATCATGGAAGTGGCGCGGGCGATCAAGGCGCTGGACCTGAAGCCCAAGCGCACCATCCGGTTCGTGCTGTTCTGGGGCGAGGAGCAGGGCCTGCTGGGCTCCCGCGAATACGTGCGCGCCCACAAGGAGGATCTGGACAAGATCTCCGCCGTGCTGGTGCATGACACCGGCACCGGCAAGGTCACCTCCATCGGGCTGTCCGGGCAGTACCAGGCGCGGGAGATCATGGACCAGGTGGTGGCGCCGCTGCGCAGCCTGGGGCTGCAGGAACTTAGCATGCGCTCCATCGGCGGCACCGACCACGCTTCGTTCGTCCCCGAGGGCGTCCCCGGCTTTTACTGCATCCAGGACATGACCGACTACAACAAGACGCACCACAGCCAGAGCGATACCTTTGACAAAACGAACAAGGACAACCTGCTCCAGGGGGCGCAGGTGATGGCGCTGGTGGCCGTTAAGATCGCCAACCTGTCTGACCTGCTGCCGCGAAAGCCCCGGCCGGCCACGGCGCCGGGCAACTGAGTTTGGTTGTAGCGCCGCCTCAGGCCTTGGGATGGCAGCGGTCGTACACCTCCATCAACTGCCGGATGTTGGTGTGCGTGTACTTCTGCGTGCTGGACAGGCGCGCGTGGCCCAGCATCTCCTGGATGGCGCGCAGGTCGGCGCCGTCGCTGAGCAGGTGCGTAGCAAAGGCGTGGCGGAACGAGTGCGGGTGCAGGCCGGTGTCGGCGTTGAGCAGCAGCGTCCAGCGCTTGACGATGCGGCCCACGGAGCGCGAGGTGAGCCGGCCGCCGCGCAAATTCAGGAACAGCGCGGGCTGCGGCGCGTCCGGCGGCCGGCCGGCCAGCATCCGGCGGCGCAGCGGCAGGTACCGCTCCAGCGCCTCGGCGGCCTTGGCGCCCAGCGGCGCCAGCCGCTCTTTCTTCCCCTTGCCGCGCACCCGAAGCAAACCCTGCCGGCGGTCTACGTGCTCGACGTTCAGAGCCACCAATTCGCCCACTCGCAGGCCGGAGCCGTAGAGCATCTCCAGCATGGCGCGGTCGCGGGCCGGCATCGGCGCGTCGTCGGCGGGCATGGCATCCAGCAGCATGCTCACCTCTTCGGCGGTGGGCACGGCGGGCAGCGTTTTCGGCAGCTTCGGCGAGGAAACCAGCCGCGCCGGGTTGTCTTTCACCAGCTCTTCGCGGGCCAGGAAGCGGAACAGGGAACGAAGGCAGGCCAGCTTGCGGCCGATGGACGCCGCTTTCAGCCGCGCCGCGTACAACTCCCCCAGGTAGCTGCGGATGTCCAGGTGCGTCAATTCGCCGAGGGCCGGGCAAGCCTCGCCCGCCCGGCTGGTCCGCAAAAACTCGCCGAACTGCTTCAGGTCGCTCGCGTAGTTGCGCAGGGTGTGCGCGGAGCAGTTCCGCTCCACGCGCAGGTATTCCAGGTAGCGGGCGACGGCGGACGAGAAGTCCATTGCTGTTTATTTCACCACAGAGGCACGGAGGACGCGGGAGAAATCGCACGCGGCGGGTTACAAAGTGGACACCGAAGGCAGTAGGCAGTAGGCAGAAGGCAGTAAGCCTACAGCCCACAGCCCACAGCCTACAGCCATGCCTGCAAGGCCTCCAGCGCGCGGCGGCATTGCGCGGCGCGCCGCTGCTTTCTCTCCTCGATGGGCAACGGCGGCAGCAGGTCAAAAGTGATGTTGGCCGGCTGGTAGTGCTCCGGGTCGGCGTGGCTGACGTAGTGGCAAAGCGAGCCGAGCGCCGTCTCCCGGGGTGGCGCCACCGCTTCCCCGCCCCGCGCGCGGGCCGCCGCGTGCCGCGCCGCCACCAGCCCCGTGGCCATCGATTCCACGTAGCCCTCGACGCCCGAAATCTGCCCGGCGAAAAAAATGTTGGCATTGCTCTTCAACGCCAGGGTGGCCTCCAGCAGCGCCGGCCCATTGATGTAGGTATTGCGGTGCACCTGCCCGTAGCGCAGGAACACGGCCTTCTCCAGCCCGGGAATAAGGCGCAAAACGCGGGCCTGCTCGGGAAAGCGCAGATGGTTCTGGAAGCCGACCAGGTTGAAGCTGTCGGCGCGCAGGTTTTCGCGGCGCAGTTGCACGGCCGCGAATGGCGTGCGGCCGGTGCGCGGGTCGCGCAGGCCCACCGGCTTCATGGGGCCGAAGCGGAGCGTGTCGCGGCCGCGCCGCGCCAGTTCCTCCAGCGGCAGGCAGCCCTCGAAAAACCGCGGGTTTTCGAAATCGTGCAGCGGGTACGACTCGGCGGTTGCCAGCGCCTCGTAAAAGCGGTCGTACTCCTCGCGGGTCAGCGGGCAGTTCCAGTAGTCGTCGGAGCCCCCCTTGCCGTAGCGGGAGGCGCCGAAGAGTCGCGAGTAATCGAGCGACGCGGCGTCCACCACCGGGCTGATGGCGTCGTAGAAAAACAAGCGGCCGGTTCCAGTCAGGCGCTGAATCGACTCGGCCAGCGCATCGCTGGTCAAGGGCCCGGTGGCCACGATCACGATGCCGGATTCCGGCAGCTCGCGGACTTCCTCGCGCCGCACAGTGATCAACG
>JAPKYU010000702.1 GCA_026394175.1 Acidobacteriota bacterium
GGCTTCGTCTCGCATCCGTTCTGCAGCCCGACGCGCGCCGGGCTGATGACCGGCCGTTACCAGCAGCGCTTCGGCCACGAGAACAACCCGCGATACGACCCGGGCGACGCCGCGGCCGGGCTGCCGCTCGACCAGGTGACGCTGCCGCAGGTGCTTTCCGGCGCCGGCTACGCCACGGGCATCGTCGGCAAGTGGCACCTGGGGGCCACGCCCGCGCATCACCCGACGCGGCGCGGCTTCCAGGAGCAGTTCGGGTTCATCGGCGGCGGTCACGACTACTTCAAAGCCGATCCCAACGACCGCCGCGAATACTTCATCCCCATCGAGCGCAACGGCAAGCCGGTGACGGAAACCGAGTACCTGACCGATGCGTTTTCGCGCGAAGCGGCGGCCTTCATCCGCCGCCACCAGAAAGATCCGTTCTTCCTGTATCTCGCGTACAACGCCCCGCACACGCCGCTGCAGGCACCCGAGAAATACCTGGACCGCTTCAACCACATCGAAGACAAGACCCGGCGGTCCTACGCCGCATTGATCAGCGGCATGGATGACGGCATCGGGCGGGTGTTGGCGGCGCTCAGGGAGCTGAAGCTGGACTCCGAGACCCTGGTCTTCTTCCTGAGCGACAATGGCGGGCCGACCAAGGTCACCAACTCCTCGAATGCCCCGCTGCGCGGCGCGAAGGGCCAGGTGTACGAGGGCGGCATCCGCGTGCCCTTTGTGGCGCGCTGGACCGGGCGGCTGCCGGCCGGCAAGCTTTACGACCATCCCGTGATGGCGCTGGATATTTTCCCGACCGCCGCCGCGCTGGCCGGCGCCCGGCTGCGGGACGGGCTGCAGCTCGACGGCGCGGACCTGATGCCGCACCTGCTCGGCAAGCCGTCGCGGCCGCCCCACGACCGCCTGTTCTGGCGGACGGCAGGCGGTGAGGCATTCGCCGTCCGCGAGGGCCGTTACAAGTTGGTCCGGATCGGCGAACAAACCGAGCTGTACGACCTGGAAACCGACATCGGCGAGTCGAACGACATCTCCGCAAGCCACCCGGAAATCGTAAAGAAGCTGGACGAGGCGCGCCAGCAATGGAACCGCGAGCTGAAGCCGCCGCTGTTTGAAAACCCGCGCCCCGCCGCGAAGAAGAACCCCTGAGCCGCAGATTTCGCAGATTCCCGATCGGCGAAATCTGCGCCATCTGCGGCTAACGGCCTGGAGCCAGCTTGGGCGCGCCGGTCAGAGCCACGTCTTCCCAGCGATAGAGCAGAAAATTGCGGGGGCCGCTGTTCATCACCACCAGCAGGCCGTTGGGGAACGCCGGCCCGAGAGGCGCGGAAAGGACCTCAATGCCGTCGGTGCCATCGGCGCCGCCGCGCACGCACTTGAGCATTTCGGCGTGGTCGTGCGGCCCGCCCGGCCCCCCTTCCCGCCGATAGATGTGGTAGTGGCTGTTGCCGTCGATCTGGTCGGTGCAGACGATGTAGCCGGTGCCGTCCTCGCGCGCATAGATAGCGATGCCTTCCTGGTCACCGGCGAACTCGGTGCGGCCGAAGTGGGCCAGTTCGCGGGCAGCCTGGGGGTGGTCGGGGTCGGCGTGCCACTTGCGGATGCCGTTGCCCTCGTCGCCGTAGTACACGTAGCCCAAGGCGTCGTCCACGGCGATGGCCTCGATTTCCTTCAGGCCGCTGAAGCTGCCGAAGCGGCGCACCCGGGTGGCCTTGACACGGCCTGAGCCGTCATCTTGCAGGCGGTACTGCCACAGATAGCCGTCCCGGGGGCCGGTCTTGGGGCTGATGATGGCGAACACGGCGCCGTCGCGCGGCCGGCGATACAGCGCGATGCCCATGGGCTCGGCGCGCTCGCCGGTCTCGCCGTCGAGCACCGGCGCGCCGCCGCCCGAGGAAATATCCACGAGGGGCCCGCCGTCGTGCGGAATCTTGAAAATGCGCAGCCGGTGCTTCAGCCGCTCGGTGGTGACGGCAATGTCCGTGGGTCTCCCGCCGACCATCAGACCGTACTCAACGTCCACGTTATTTGGCCGATCGAGCCCCGCGATGGTCTGCCGGATTTTGCCATCGAGGCCGAAGACCACCAGCGCGCCTCTCGGCGCTGCTACCTTGT
>JAPKYU010000649.1 GCA_026394175.1 Acidobacteriota bacterium
TCGGCCGATCTCAGCAACTCGACCACCCGCTCCGGGGTGTGGTAGTCGCGCATGTGCTGGTCGTAGAGCCTGTTGAAATGCGAATAGCCGTAGATGGGGTTGGCGCCGAGGATCAGCCGGGTGATTTGATGCTTGCCCAGCCGGATGGTCGGCAGCGCGTTGGCGGCGGCAGCGGCCGGCGCGGCGACGGTAGCCGTCAGCGCGGCGGCCCCCTTGAGGAACTCGCGGCGGTTGCGTCTCATGCCGCTTGTTATACACCAAAACGGGCAGAACTGAGTACTGATCGCCGGGTACGCGGACGGCAGGGGCGGCCGTCGGAAGAGGCTTCTCACATTCGCTTGCGGCGCGAACCGCTTTGTTTGTCCGGGGTGAATCGGGCCGACCGGCGGCTAAAAAGCTTGCCTGCCGCGATTCTCGCCCTTATCGTAATGGATCAGAGCCATGGCCGAATTCGATGTGCTTGCCGCCGGCGATCTCAACGTGGACCTGCTGCTATCCGGCTGCCCTGCGCCCGAACCCGGCAAGGAGCGGCTGGCGACGGGCATGAACTACACGCTGGGCGGCTCGGCGGCCATCTTTGCCTGTAACCTGGCCGCGTTGGGCGCGCGCGTCTGCTTCGCCGCCAAGGTGGGCCGTGACGCTCCGGGAGAGTTTTGCCTCGAGCAACTCCGCGCGTGCGGCGTGGATGTCTCCGGCGTGTGCCTCTCCGACGAACACCGGACCGGGATTTCCGTGATCCTGGCGGTCGAGGGCCAGGCTCAGAAGGCCATCCTGACCTATCGCGGCGCGATGGAGCGGTTGGAAGAAGCCGACATTCCCAATGAGCTGCTGCGGCGCGCTCGGCACCTGCATGTGGCCGCGTTCTATCTGCTGCCCGCGCTGCAGCCCGGCTGCGCCCGGCTGTTCGAGCGGGCGCGCGCCTCCGGTCTGACCACTTCACTGGACACCAACGATGACCCGGACGAGCGCTGGAACTCGAATCTGCTCGAGGTGTTGAAATTCACCGACATCTTTTTTCCCAACCGGCGGGAGGCGTTGTCGATCGCGGGCGAAAGCGATCTGTGCCGGGCGGCGCGCAAGCTGGCCGACTGCGGGCGCACCGTGGCCGTGAAGGCCGACGCGGATGGGGCCGTGCTGGCCGGCGGCGCCTCCGGTTCCCGGCTGGAGCTTCGGGTGCCGCGGGCAGCCGTCGAGTTCGTGGAAGCCACGGGCGCCGGCGACAGCTTCGACGCCGGCTTCCTGTTTCGCTACCTGGCCGGGGCGCCGCCGCAGGATTGCCTGCGGTTCGCCAATGCCTGTGGCGCGCTGGCGGTCACGGCGGTGGGCGGGACCGAGGCCTTCCGCCGCCCGGACCTGCACGCCAGACTCAAGGAGGTGGAGATGGTCCGATGACGTCTGCTGACCAATACCTTGCCAGACGCGCCGCGGCGGATACGCCGCTGGCGGCGATGCTGCGGCTGCCCATCGAGGAGCAGCGGCGGCTGGGCGTGGAACACACGGCGCGCGAGATCGTGCAGCAACCGTGGACTTGGCGCCAGACCGCGCGCCTTGTGCTCGGCGAGCAAGCCGAGGCCGTCCGGCGCTTCCTCGGCTGCGGCGCGATTACGGACCTGGTGCTGGCGGGCGCCGGCTCATCCGCCTACGCCGGCCTGGCGCTGGCGCCGCTGTTCCGGCAGGTGTGCGGATGGGCGGCCGACGCAGTCCCCACCACCGATTTGCTGCTCGAGGCGCGCGGCGCCTTCCTCCCCGGCCAACGGCAGCCGGCGCGTTCCCTGCTGGTCTCGATGGCGCGCTCGGGCGACAGCCCGGAAAGCACCGGCGTGGTCGATCGCCTGCTTCGCGAGCTGCCCGAGGTGCGCCATCT
>JAPKYU010000473.1 GCA_026394175.1 Acidobacteriota bacterium
GAGGCGCGCAAGCGCGACCACCGCAAGCTGGGCCGCGAGCTCGACCTGTTCAGCATCCAGGAGGCAGCCGGACCCGGGCTGATCTTCTGGCACCCCAAGGGCGGGCTGATGCGCAAGATCATGGAAGACTGGATGCGCGACGAGTACCTGAAGCGCGGCTACGACCTGGTTTACACGCCGCACGTCGCGCGGCTGGAGCTGTGGAAGACCAGCGGCCACACCAGTTTCTTCGCGCAGAACATGTTCGCGCCCATGAAGCTGGACGACTCCGATTACCAGCTCAAGCCCATGAACTGCCCCTTCCACATCCTGATCTACAAGGACCGGTTGCGCAGTTACCGCGACCTGCCGGTGCGGTTCGGCGAGCTGGGCACCGTCTACCGCTACGAGCGCAGCGGCGTGATGCACGGCTTGCTGCGCGTGCGCGGCTTCACCCAGGACGACGCGCACATCTTCTGCACGCCCGAGCAGATCAAGGACGAAGTGGTGGGCTGCCTGGATTTCGCCCTGGACGTGCTGCGCACCTACGGCTTCGAAAAGTTCGAAGTGGAGCTTTCCACCTGGGACAACGGCGCGTCGGACAAGTACGACGGCGCGCCCGAGCAATGGAAGCTGGCCGAGAACGCGCTGGACCGCGCCCTGGCCGAGCGCCGCATCGAGGCCCGTGTGATGCGCGACGAGGCCGCCTTCTACGGGCCCAAGATCGACGTGAAACTGGTGGACGCCATCGGCCGGCTCTGGCAGCTCAGCACCATACAGTTCGATTTCACGCTGCCGCGCCGCTTCGGCCTGGAGTACATCGCCGAGGACGGCAAGCCGCACCAGCCGCTGATGGTGCACCGCGCGCTCTATGGCTCGGTGGAGCGGTTCTTCGGCGTGCTGCTGGAGCATTACGCCGGCGCTTTCCCGATGTGGCTGGCGCCGGTGCAGGCCGTGGTGCTGCCCATCAGCGACAAGCACCATTCCTACGGCCGCGGCGTGGTCGCCCGGCTGAAGGAAGCGGGGCTGCGCGCCTACCTGGACGACCGCAACCAGAAGGTCAACTTCAAGATCCGCGAGGCGCAGTTGCAGAAGGTGCCGTACATGCTGGTGGTCGGCGACCGCGAGGAGCAGAACGGCGCCGTGGGCGTCCGCAACCGCAAGCACGGGGACCAGGGCGCGCGCCCCCTGGAGCAGTTTATCCAGGAAGCCCTGGAACTGCTGCGGACCAGGGCCGCCTCGGAATAGGCTGTGGGAGGCTGGAGGCTGTACGCTGCAGGCTGGAGGAAACACGGTTGACAGCGAGCCCCTGGTCCATCGCCTCCAGCCCGCCGTGTGCTATACTTGCTGTTCTGTAAGGTCCCGTTCGTCCCGTACGCAGGAGGATTTTTATCGCCGACCGCACTCGTATCAATGAGCGAATCCGGGCCCGCGAAATCCGCGTGATTGCCGATTCAGGCGCCCAGTTGGGCATCATGGCGCCCCACGAGGCGCTGCGGATAGCCCGCGATCAGAGTCTGGACCTGGTAGAGATCTCGGCGACGGCGCAGCCGCCCGTCTGCAAGATCATGGACTACGGCAAGTACTGCTACCAGCAGAGCAAGCGGCAGCACGAGGCCAAAAAGCGCCAGCACCACGTGGTGATGAAGGAAGTGAAGTTCCGGCCCAACGTGGATGGGCACGATTACGAGTTCAAGAAGAACCACGTGCTGCGCTTTCTGGAGGAGGGGGACAAGGTCAAGGCCACGGTCATATTTCGCGGCCGCGAGATCACCCACTCGGAGATCGGGCGGGGAATTCTCGATCGTCTCATTCAGGACGTGGCCCAGGCCGGACAGGTGGAAAACCGCGCCCGCATGGAAGGCAATACCATGGCCGTGATCCTGGCGCCCAAGAAGGGCCAGGCGCAAGCTCCGCCTCCGCCGCCCAGCGCGGCCGGGTAGTGCAGCGGCCATGTAGCGGCGACCTTCAGGCCGCCAAAGTTATGCGGCTGGCGACCTGAAGGCCGCTGCTCTGTTTCTCCAGGAGGGATCGTGCCCAAAATGAAGAGTCACCGTGGCGCGGCCAAACGCTTCAAGCGGACCGGCAGCGGCAAGATCATGCGCCATCACTCGTTTGCCCGCCACATCCTCACCTCGAAATCGGCCAAGCGCAAGCGGCGGCTGGGGACCGAGGTGATGGTGGAAGGCGGCGAGGCCAAGCGCCTGGACCGCATGCTTCCCAGGTAACCACCACTCCGGCGAAACGGACCGCACGTTCCGTCAGCCGGATCGTTAACCAGCCGCCACCCTGATAGAGCGGTCAGCAAGGAGAAGAAACCGTGCCCAGAGTCAAACGAGGGACCAAGCGCCGCGCCCGGCGCAAGAAGATACTCGACCAGGCTTCCGGATATTTCCAGACCAGGTCCAAACTGCATCGTGCCGCGAAGCAGGCGGTGGACAAGTCGCTGCGCTACGCCTACCGCGACCGCCGCCGGCGGAAGCGCGACTTCCGCTCGCTGTGGATCGTGCGCATCGCCGCCGCCGCCCGCCAGCATGACCTGAGCTACAACCGGTTCATCCATGGCTTGAAGGTTGCCGGCGTCGATCTGGATCGCAAGATCCTGGCCGACATGGCGGTCCATGATGGCGCGGGCTTCGGGGTGCTGGCCCAGCAGGCGCGGGCCGCGCTGGCCGCGAAACCTTAGTGCTGAGCTCCGGCTGACGACTGACGGCTGACGGTAATCTAAGGCCGACAGCCGTCAGCCGCTTCTAATTCCCATGAAGGTCGAAGAGCAGGTTCGACAGACACTGGAGGGGCTGGGTGTCGGCGACGAGGCCGGCGTCGCCGGCCTGTTCGATGGACTGCGCACGCAGATCGAGCGGGAGCTGGCCGGGCTGGCTTCGGCCGATGCCGGCGAGCAGTTTCGCATCCGCTGGCTGGGCCGCAAGCAGGGGCTGCTGACCGCGGCCAACGACAACTGGCTCAAGCCGGCGCCGCCCGCCCTGAAGCGCGCCGTGGGCCGGCTGCTCAACGAAGTGAAGCGGCAGGCCGAGCAGTCGCTGGAGGCGCGCCGGCGGGAACTGGACGCCGGATCGGAAACCGCGCGGCTGGCCGTTCAGCGCCTGGATGTTACCCTGCCCGGCCTGCGCCGCCCGATCGGCGCCCGGCACCCCGTCCAGATCGTCATCGACGAAGTGCAGGAGATTTTCCTGTCCATGGGGTACTCAGTGGAGGAGGGGCCGGAGATCGAGAGCGACTACTACAACTTCGAGGCCCTCAACATGCCGCGCGAGCACCCGGCCCGCGACACGCAGGCCACTCTTTACGTGGCCGGCGACTACCTGCTGCGGACCCACACCTCGCCGGTGCAAATCCGCACGATGGAGAAGATGCAGCCGCCGCTGCGCGTGATCGCACCCGGCCGGGTCTACCGCCGCGACAACCCCGACGCCACTCACTCCTTCATGTTTCACCAGGTGGAAGGCTTCGCGGTCGATACCAACATCACCTTCTGCGACCTGAAAGGAACGCTCGATTACTTCTTCAAGCGCTTCTACGGCGAGCAGGTGCAGACGCGCTTCCGCCCCAGCTTTTTTCCGTTTACCGAGCCCAGCGCCGAGGTCGATATTTCCTGCATCTTCTGCTCCGGCGCGGGCTGCCGCAAGTGCAAGCAGTCGGGGTGGATCGAGCTTTTCGGCGCCGGCATGATCGACCCGGCGCTGTACGGCTTCGTGAAATACGACGAGAGGAAGTACTCCGGCTTCGCCTTCGGCGGGGGGATCGACCGGTTGGCGATGCTGCGTTACGGCATCGAGGACATCCAGTTGTTGTTCCAGGGTGATTTGCGCTTTTTGCAGCAGTTTAGATGAGGGCCGAGCCGCAGATTTCGCGGATTGCACCGATTCAATCCGTGTAATCTGCGCCATCTGCGGCTGAAGGTCCTTTCTGCTCTTATGCGGCTTCTTTCGAGCTGGATTCGGGAGTTCGTCGACATCCCGGCCGACGACCGGCAACTGGCGGCCGACCTGACCATGGCCGGCGTCGCGGTTGATTCGGTGGCCGTCGAGCAGGGCCAGGCCGTGCTGGAAGCCGATGTCACCACCAACCGGCCCGACGCCATGAACCATTACGGCGTGGCTCGCGAGGCTTCGGCCATCTACGACCGCGACCTGAAGCCCTACCGGGCGTCGCCGGTGGAAAGCGCGCGGCCGGCGCTGGGTGTGGCGTCGGTGGAAATCGCCGACCCGGACCTGTGCGCTCGTTACAGCGCGCGGGTGATCCTGGGCGTGAAGGTGGGGCCGTCGCCGGAGTGGATGGTGAAGCGGCTGGAGGCGGCGGGCACCCGCTCCATCAACAACGTCGCCGACGTCACCAACTACTTGTTGCTGGAGCTGGGCCATCCGCTGCACGCCTTTGACCTCGACCTGCTTGCGGGCCGCCGCATTATTGTCCGCCGGGGGCGCGCCGGCGAGCGCATGGCGACGCTGGATGGAGTGGTGCGCGAGCTCACCGCGCAGAACCTGGTCATCGCCGACGGCGAGCGTCCCGTGGCCATCGCCGGTGTTATGGGCGGCCTGGACAGCGGCATCCGCGATCAGACCACGAACGTGCTGCTGGAGAGCGCGTGGTTCGAGCCGCGCTCCATCCGCGGCACGGCCCGCCGGTTCGGCATGCACACCGACGCCAGCCATCGCTTCGAGCGGGGCGCCGATCTCGGCATCACGGCAGCGGGGGCCGACCGCGCCGCCGAGCTGATCCGGGAGGTGGCGGGCGGCGAGGTCCTGTGCGGGCTGATCGACGTGTTCCCGGCGCCGCGGCCGCGCCCCGCGCTGCTGCTGCGCCAGACCGAGCTGGAACGCATCCTGGGCGAGCGCGTGCCGCCCGAGCGGGTCGAGCAGATCCTGCGGCGGCTGGGCTTTCGCCTGGCCGCCGACGGCGCGGGCCAATGGATGGTCGAGCCGCCGAGCTTCCGGCTGGATGTCGAGCGCGAGATCGACGTCATCGAGGAAGTAGCGCGGCTCTTCGGCTATCAGCGCTTTCCCACCCGCCTGCCGCAGTGGTCGGGCGTGGCCCGCCGCGCGCCCCACTGGCACGCCGAGCGCGCCCTGCGGGAGACGGCACGGGCCCTGGGCTATAGCCAGACCATCTCCTTCACCTTGATCGCGCCGCGCCAGGCCGAGCCGTTTTCCCTGACCGATCCGGTCCGGCTGGCCAACCCGCTGAGCGAGGAGGCCAGCGTGATGCGCCCCTCCATCGTGCCCGGCCTGCTGAATGCCGTCGAGTGGAACCTCAACCGCGGCACCCGCGCCGTCCGGCTGTTCGAGATCGGCAAGGTTTACGCGGGTGCGTCCGGGCGCTACGAGGAGCCTTCCATCCTGGGGCTGGCGGCCACCGGACCCGTCCAGGAAGGCCCGCTCCATGCCGCCCCGCGCGACATGGATTTCTTTGACCTGAAGGGCGATGTGGAGGCCGTCCTGGACCTGTTCCAGTGCGGTCGCCTCTATTTCGACGCCAACGCCGGCGCGGACTACTACCACCCGGGCCGCGCCGCGCGGGCGGCCATGGACGGCGAAACAGTAGCCCGGTTCGGGCAGCTCCATCCCCGCATGGCGGCGGAGCGCAAATGGCGGCAGCCGGTTCTGATCGCGGAGCTGTACCTGGACCGGCTGTTCTGCCACGGCCTGCGCCGGCCGAAGTACGAGCCGGTCTCGCGCGTGCCCGCCGTGGACCGCGACTTTTCCCTCGTGGTGCCCGACGCCGTCGCCTGGGAGCGAATTGAAAGCGCCGTGGGACGGTTGGGCATCCAGGAACTGGCGGCGGTGCACCCGGTCGAGATCCTGCGCGGAGGCCCGGTCGCGGCCGGCAGTTACGGGCTGTTGCTCCGGACCGTCTTCCAGCGTCCGGGGCAGACGCTGTCCGACACCGAAGTGAATGAGTGGAGCGCCCGCCTGATCGCGGCGCTTCAGGAGCTGGGCATCGCCCTGCGCGCTTGATTCAAGACCTGAGACCTGGGACCTGAGACTCAGGACACAGGTCTCAGGAATCAGGACTGACTATGACCGAACCCGCTGCAGCGCCCGAGTCTCAAGCCATCGATCAGCTTAGTTCGCTGGAGGAACGGATCGTCCAGGTGGTCCAGCTTCTCCAGGAAGCTCGCCACGCCCGCCAGGCCGCGGAAAGCGAAGTGGCAGGCCTTCGCCGCGAGCTGTCGACGAAGGAAGGAGAACTGGCGGTGCTGCGCCAGCAACTGGCGGCACTCGACAAGGAGCGCGACGAGGTGCGGCGCCGCCTCGAACGCCTGCTGCAGCAGGTCGATTCCCTGGTCTCCCGCTGACCGGCGGGCCTTTTCCATATCGCTGAAGCGGAAGCCGGCATGGGCCAGCCCGGCCTGTCGGCTATCGGTCGAGGTACTTGCAAAATTCCATTTAAGACAACAGAGCCGCGAGCGTCAGCGAGCGGGTGCCCCGCAAGGCCAACGCAGCGTTGCGCCAGCACCCGCTCACTGACGCTTGCGGCTCTGTTGCTGCGCCCATTCTGTAATTTTGCAAGTACCTCGGCCGTCAGCCGTCTACCGGTGGTCATACGAGTCCGCCCGCGGTGAGTCGGGCGACGGCGGGCTGACCGCGGCGAAAAAGCGCTGGTCGTATAGGTTACGATAGAGGCGGGCGGCGATTTCCACCGCCTTCGGGCCGTAGCTCATCTGGCCGCCCTGCAGGAAAACGACCGTCACCGTGCGGCGGTGCTCGCTGTTGTTGTAGCAGGCAAACCAGCCGTAGCGGGTGCCGTTCTTCGAGCACGTCCCGGTTTTCCCCAGCACCGGCTCCTCGCGGAATATGTAGCGGAGACCGCGCGCCGTACCGTAGCGGACGGCGGCCGCCATGCCTGCGGCGACTTCCGCTGCCCAGGGTCCGATCTCCAGTTGCCGCTTGACCTTGGGCACGAAACGCGCCGCCTCTTCCGGGGTCCGCGGGTGCCGGAGATAATAGAGCGTGCCGCTGTTGGCGATGGCCGAAACCAGCGCGCCCAGTTGCAGCGGGGTCATGTAAACGCTCTCGCCGAACGAGCACATCTTGCCGACGCCGCCCAGCCGCGGGTCCAGCTCCTGGCTGGGGAACATCCCCCGTTGCTCGCCGGCAATATGGTCGCCGGCCAGTTCCCCGATCCCGAACAGGCGCGCGTAGTAGCTCACCTTTTCGAAGCCCATCTCGCGGCCCAGGGCTTCGAAATAGGTGTTGTTGGAGATGGCCATGGCCGAGACCATGTTCATCCGCCACTGTGGTCCCAGTTGCACGGGGGTGTCCTTGGTGACCAGGCCTTCGCACAACGCCGCCAGGGCCACGGCCAGTTTGATGGTGGAACATGGCGGGGCGCCACTGGACAGCGCCAGCTTCTGGTTCACCATGGCCAGGACACGGCCCGAGAAGGGATCGATCACGACGGCGGCGCCGTTCATGTTGCCGAGGGCCTCGACGGTGGCCGCACGCACCATCTGATCTTCGCCCGCCGTGATGTCACCGGCGGTCACGTCATCGGCAAACGAGTTGGTATAGAAGCGCTCACGTGTGCCCGGCCGCCTGGCCGGCGTCTTCTTGGCGGCTGGTTTCTTGGCGGCTTTCGCGCCCGGCTTGGTCGAGCTGCTCTTCCTGGCCGGCTGCTGCTTGCCGGAAGGGGTCTGCGCCAGGCCGGCCGCGCAAAACAGCGCGAAGAGCGAAAGAACAGTCAAGAGGGCGCGGGCAGAGACCTTCGTCATGGTTCCAGGGGTTTTCTACACGAATTGGGCACGAATTTGCAACGGGAAACCGCCGCCGTGTTGCAGGAAATGGGACGCTGATGAACGCAGATGGACGCAGATCTGATCTGCGTGGATCTGCGTCCCGTTCCCTCCGGGGCCAATATGGTTGCCGGGCGCGGGCTGCTGGTATAGACTCCGCCTCCGGAGGTGCTCATGGCGACCACTACGCCGCCTTCCTCATCCCATGAACCCGAGAGGCCCCCAATGGGGCTTGGGGGCCGGCTGATCGGGATTTTCATCAGCCCTACGGAGACCTTCACCGACATCGTGGGCCGCCCTTCGCTGGCTTGGCTGGCGCCGCTGGTGGTTCTGACCATCCTCGCGGTCGTCAGTTCCGGGCTGGTCATTCACCGCGTCGGGATGGAGCAGATTGTGCGCAGCCAGTTGGCCCAGAGCCGCATGGCCCAAAACCTGACGCCGGAGCAACTGGAGCAGGCCGTGGAGCGCGGCGTGACCATCGGCAAGTATCAGGCCTACATCGCGCCGCTGCTGTTTCCCTTCATCGGCCTGCTGGTCATCGCCGGCGTGCTTGCCCTGATGACCAACTTCGTCCTGGGCAGCGAGGTGAAGTACTCCACGATGATGTCGGTCACCGCCTACGGGATGATGCCGGGACTTGTGCTGGGAATCCTGAACATCATCACCATGCATCTGAAGGACCCGGCCGATATCGACATCCAGAACATCGTGGCCTCGAACCTCGGCCCGTTGGTCAGCGCCGAGTCGAGCAAGGTGCTGCATCGCCTGGCCAGCTCCATCGACATCTTCAGCTTTTGGCAGATCGCGTTGATGGCGCTGGGTATTGCCACCGCCGCCCGTTTCAGCTTCGGGAAAGGGCTGGTGGGGGTGGTCGTGCCGTGGTTGGTCTGGGTGCTGGCCGCTGCCGGCCTTTCCGCCCTGTTCTAGCTCACTCCCCATGAATCCGCGTGAATCCGTGTAATCCGCGGATTGGGCCGGTTCTATAATTGAAGCGGATGGAGAACGGCGAGATCGTGCGCCTGTTGTGCGAGACGGCTGACCTGCTGGAGATCGCCGGCGAAGACCCTTTCCGCGTCCGCAGCTACCGCAACGCCGCTCAATCACTGGAGACGTTTCCCGAGAAGATCGACGAGATCGTCCGTAACCCGGACCGGAAAGCCGGCGACAAGCAGTTGCTGGCCATTTCGGGGATCGGCAAGGGCATGGTTGCCAACCTGCGTGAAATTTGCGCGACGGGCGACCTGGACGTCCACCAACAGCTATTGCAGAAGTTTCCTCCGGGCGCGCTGGAAATGCTGCGCATCCAGGGTCTGGGGCCGAAGGGCATCGCGCTGATCTGGAGCGCGTACCGGGCGGCCAACCTCGACGAGCTGGAGCAACTGTGCCGCGAGGGCAAGCTCCGATTGCTGCCGCGCATGGGCGAGAAGCTGGAGCAGAAAATCCTGAAGTCCATCGAGGCCTACCGCCGCAGCGCCGGCCGCTTTCTGATCAGCGCCGCCGAACGGGCCTCGGAGGAGATCGTCGAGTACCTGAGGCAGGGACCGGATGCGGATCAGCTTCGTGTCACCTGCGCGGGAAGCCTGCGCCGGGGGAAGGAAACCATCGGCGACCTGGATCTGCTGGTCACCGGCGGGCGCGCCGACGAGCAGATCGAGCACCTGCTGAAATACCCAAAGGTGCTGGAGGTGATCGCCCGGGGCGAGAACAAGGTCAGCGTGCGGCTGCCGGAGGCCATGCAGGTGGACGTGCGCTTCCTGGAGCCGGGCAGCTACGGCGCGGCCATGCAGTACTTCACCGGCTCGAAAGAGCACAACGTCTCGCTGCGCGGCCGCGCCATCAGGATGGGCTTCAAGCTCAGCGAATACGGGCTGTTCCGCGCCGACGACGAGCACCAGGTGGCCGGAGGCAGCGAGGAGGAGATTTACACCACGCTCGGCCTGGATTACATCGCGCCGGAGCTCCGCGAGAACTGGGGCGAAATCGAGGCGGCGGCCGAGCACCGGTTGCCGCGGCTGGTCGAGCCGGGCGAGATCCAGGGCGACCTGCACATGCACACCAGCGCCACCGACGGCCGCCTCTCCATCCGCGAAATGGCGGAAGCGGCGCGGGCCCGCGGCCTGCGCTACATCGCCATCACCGACCACTCCAAGGCCCTGGCCATGACCAACGGCCTGGACGAGAGGCGCCTGCTTGAACAAATCAAGGAGATTCGTCAGGTCAACAGCGAGATGGAGGGGTTTCGGATCCTGGCCGGCATCGAAGTGGACATCCACCGCGACGGCCGGCTCGACCTCAACGACGAGGCCCTGGCGCAACTCGATATCGTCGTCGCCAGCGTCCACTCTTACATGCAGATCGAGCCCGAGGAAATGACCGACCGGCTGCTGCGCGCCTTTGAGAACCGCTACCTGAACGTGCTGGCGCACCCTACCGGGCGGCAATTGTTGTCGCGCGAGCCGTATCGCTTCGACATGGAGCGCATCCTGGGCGAAGCGGCTAAGCGCGGCATCCACCTCGAAATCAATTCTTCGCCCGAGCGCCTGGACCTGAACGAGCAGAACGCCCGGCGGGCCAAAGAGAAGGGCGTGAAGCTGGTGATCTCGACCGACGCCCATCACACCCGCCATCTGCCGAATATCAAGTTCGGGGTGAAGATGGCGCGGCGGGCCTGGCTGGAAGCCGCCGACGTGCTGAACACCTTGCCCGCCGAACAGTTCCTTCAGGCGCTGCGCCGGGCAGACTAATGACGGGCTAGCGGACCTCCACAACACGGTCGCCCGCCTCGAGACACTGCTGAATCCGAGGCCACAGGCGGTCGAACGCCGCAAGCAGCTCCCGCTTCCGGCAATTGCCCAGGCGCACCCACACCACCTGTACCGTCGCGCCTGGTTGGGTCGCGAGATAAAGGAAGTCCTCGTCCTTACTTATGAGGACCAACGCATGCTCGGCTGCGTATCGCCAGATACCGACGTCCGATGCCTCACCCAGCCCGGCTTCAACCACATGCTCGCATTGGATCCCGCGGCCGGCCAGGAAGCGGGCCAGGGCCCTCGGCAATTGATTGTCTACAAGAAACCTCACGGAGTCTGCAAAACAGGATGGTCGGCCTGGTGAGCCGCATATTCCAGCGCCGCCAGGATGTCTTCCCGTTCCAGAAACGGGTAGTCGACCACGATTTCCTCGAAGGAAGCGCCCGCTGCCAGAAGCTCAAGTACGTCGCTGACACGAATCCTGTGCCCGCGGATACACGGCCGCCCGCCGCACTTCCCCTCTTCAACGGTGATTCGGCTGAGTCGGTCGAGGTTCATTCCCCACAAGTCTAACAGGCTTATGCGCAGAACGGCGCAGAAACGTCCAAGGTCCACGGTCAGAGAATCCGCAATCCGCAATCCGAAATCCGCAATTCTTCCAGGGCGAGCGAAACCAGGGCCTCGATCAGCAGCGGGCTGTCGTTGAGCGATTCCGCGCGGTCCAGCTCCATGCCTCTGGCTTGCGCATATTCGCGGAAGCGGATATCGACGTCGTACAGAATTTCGGCGTTATCGCAAAGGAAGCCAATGGGCGCGATGAATACGCGGCGGCGCCCCAGCGCCGCCAGCTCGTCGATCTGCGACTCGACGGTGGGGCCGATCCAGGGCCCGGGCGTCATTCCCTGGCTCTGGAACGCCATCCGCCAATCCGTCAGCCCGGCGGCGGCGGCCACCAGCGCGGCCGTCGCGCGCGCCCGCGCTTCATAGGGGTCGCCGCCCGAAATCGTCGATTCCGGCACGCTGTGCGCGGTCAGTATGACGGGTGGGCCCGTTCCCTTATCCCGCGTGGCGGGACGGCTCTGTCCGATCCGCTCCAGGCCGGCGCGAATCCTCTCGGCGAAGGCCTGGATCAGCAGCGGATGGTCGTGCCAGTGTTCAACGAAGCTGAGGCAAGGCCGCGGCTCCGCCAGCTTGCCCAGGGCCGCCTCCACCTGCTCTATGTCGAGGGCGGCGCTCTTTTGTGAGTTGTGAGGGGCAAGGCAGATGACCACCAGCCGGTCGAGCCCGGCCGGCAGCGCGGCAACGGTTTCGGCGATAAACGGATGCCAGTGGCGCATCCCGACCAAGGTCGGGAAGCCCACCCGGGCTTCGAGCGCGCGCCCCTGCCGCTCGGTCAGGTGGCCGAGCGGTGAGCCGCCGCCGATCAGTTCATAGCGGCGCGCGATCTCCCGCACCATGGCCTCGGGCGCCGGCCGCCCGCCGCGGATGTGGCGCAGAAACTCGGGAATGTCCTCGACATGTTCGGGCGCGCCGTGCGCCAGCAACAGCACGGCCCATCCGCGTTTATCCGTGTTCATCCGTGGTTCAAAAGTTTTTGCCATTTTGCGCAAGACTTCACTGATAAGATACTAAA
>JAPKYU010000639.1 GCA_026394175.1 Acidobacteriota bacterium
CTGACCGATTCCCCTTGGGCCAGACCGGCCAAGGTGAGCCTGGAAGCGGGCGGGTCTCGCCAGGGATCTCCCGAAGTGCGGGGAGGAACAGGCTATCCGGGCGGCGGAGGGGGCGGTGGCAGAAGTGGCGGAGGCGGCCGGGGCGGGGGCGGGGGAACGGGCCGTGTCGGTGGGATGGGCATCCCGCTGCCGGGCGGCGGAGGCGTTGGCTTGCCCGGTGGCCGGACCCCGGGCGGCCGGACGGGTCCAGGGGGCGGCGGCCGGGGGCCTTCCTCTGGCGATTTCCCGACTCCCAAGATCACCGTCCGCTTCGATAGCGCCCTGCCGGTCCGCCAGGCGCTCGATCAGCCCTCGGCCAACGATCTATGCGACTCAAAATCGATCGCCGACAAGGATTCTTATGCCATCTGCGCGGTTGGCTTCCCGGCCTGGCTCGAACAGTGGAGGCGCGGCGACAGCCAGGAAGGCAGCGGCCAGGACGATACCGAGCGCATGAGGCAGACCCTGATGGACCAGACCTCCCTGTACGGCAAGGATCAATCCTCGATTTTTCCGAAACAAGTCGAAATCGTGCCGCTGGGGGACAAGCGCGCCGTTCTCTTCCTTTTCCCCAGGGACCGCCGGATCGAGGACACCAAGGAGCTGGCGCTCGACTGCCAGCTCGGGCGCCTGCGGATCAAAGCCACGTTCAAGCCCAAGGACATGAAATACCACGGCAAGCTGGCGCTGTAACCCCGCTATTCACCACACCCCAAGCGTGCAACAATGTGCCATGTTCAATCGCAGTTGCTTGATTCTTGCGGCGGCGGCTTTGTTGTCCGGAGCCGTCCAGGCACAACGGCCGGGCGATGTGGCGCCGATTGTTTCGCCCGAGGTTCACGCCGACCGGCGCGTCACGCTGCGGCTGCTGGCGCCCAAAGCCGCTGAGGTCTCTGTCGCCGGTGAGTTGACCCAGGGCCGGCAGGCCATGACCAAGGACGAAAAGGGCTTGTGGAGCATCACCGTGGGCCCGCTGGATCCGGAGATCTACACCTACACGTTCACCATCGACGGCGTCACCGTGCCCGACCCCAACAATCCTTACTTGAAGACCGGCGTGCGCGGTACCTCGAGCCAGGTGGAGGTGCCGGGGGACCGGCCGCTGTACTACGATCCGCGGCCGGTACCGCGCGGCGTTGTTCACGTCCATTGGTATGAATCGAAGTCGCTGGGAGCGCTGCGCAGCGTGTACGTCTACACGCCGCCCGGCTACGAGAGTGGAAAGAGCCGCTACCCGGTGTTGTATCTGCTGCACGGCGCCGGCGATACCGAATCCGGCTGGGTGACCGTCGGCCGGGCCAACGTGATCCTCGACAATCTGATTGCCGAGGGCAAAGCCAGGCCCATGGTGGTGGTGATGCCCTTCGGCCACACGCAACCGAGCGTGGGGCTGGGCTCGACGGCCCCGGCCAATCCCGACCGAAGCCTGTTCACCAAGGACCTGTTGGAAGACGTGATGCCGCTGGTGGAGCGGCTGTACCGGGTCTCGAACCAGCCCGACCAGCGGGCCATCGCCGGCCTGTCGATGGGCGGCGGGCAGGCGCTGAACATCGGACTGACCCGCCTGGATGCCTTTGGCTGGATCGGCGCCTTCAGCTCAGCGCTGATGCGGATGGAGCCGGAAAAGACCTTCGCCGACCTGCTGGCCGACCCGGCGGCCTCGAACAAAAAGCTTCATCTGCTGTGGATCGCCTGTGGCAAGCAAGACAACTTGTTTGAAGCCAACCAGCGCTTCTCGGAGCTGCTCAACAAGCGCGAGATCAAGCATACGTTCCTGGCTACCGAGGGCGCGCACCAGTGGCGGGTGTGGCGCCGCTACCTGAACGAGTTCGCTCCGCTGCTGTTCGCGGCGCGGCCCGCGCCGTAAAGGCTGCTCACGCCCTGGCCACAACCGCTTGCATTCGCCCGCCAAAGTGCTAGGATGCCATTGGTTGGCGAGCGGTCGGATGACGCTCTGGCCTCAATGCGCCGGTGTCCCGGCGAATCTGTTGTTCAAAATCGGAGCTATGACCATGTGTCTCTGCAAACACGCGACCAAGCTGGTTTTGCTCCCTGCTCTGTTCCTCCTGCTTGCTTCCTGGGGGTTCGCCCAGGAGACGCGCAGCACGATTGCTGGGCGTGTGCTCGATCCCCAGGGCGCGGCGGTCTCCGGCGCCAGTGTGGTAGTGACCAATGTGGACATAAACGCCTCCACGCATCTCGCCACTAACGAAACCGGATACTACGAGGCGCGCTTGTTGATGCCCGGCCCGTATGAAATCACCGCCGAAGCGCCGGGGTTCAAGAAAACGCTCCGCAGGGGCATTACGCTGGCCGTCGCCGCCGAGATTCAAATCGACCTGACGCTGGAACTGGGCGGCGTGAACGAGGTGGTGTCGGTAACCGCCGAGGCGCCGGTGCTGGAAACTACAGCCGCCGGCGAGGGCGGGCTGATGGACAGCCAATCCATCACTGAGCTGCCGGTGCTGGGCAACAACGCCATGCTGCTGGCCAAGCTGGTTCCGGGCATACAGACCGATGGCGAGAACAACATCCTGGGCCTGCACTCGATTTCCGGCGGCTCGAATTACTACACGCCGGGCAAGGTGGGCGGCAACGAGTGGGCCATCGACGGCGTGCCCAACCAGGGCGGCAGCCGCCAGGCTGCGTACCTGCCGCACTCCGATACGGTGCAGGAATTCCGCGTCGAAAGCCTGGGGTTCGACGTATCCAGGGGCCGCGGCACCGGCGCCAGCATCAACATGATCTCCAAGGCCGGCACCAACCAGTACCACGGGACGCTCAGCGACCAACACTGGCAACAGCGCTTCAACGCCACGCCCTTCTACACCAAACAGCTCTACTATCGGAAGATCGCGGAGGCCGAGGCCGCCGGCAACCATGCCCTGGCCGAGCAACTCCGCGACTCGCCCAAGCAGTTTTCCGGCCACTCCAACACCTACGCGGCCAGCTTCGGCGGCCCGGTGGTCATCCCCGGTATCTATAACGGCATCAACAAGCTGTTTTCGCTTTTCAGCTTTACCGGCTACAGAGACAAAAAGCCGGAGGACCCGAACAACATCAACATCACGCTTCCCTCCATGGCCAACCGCCATGGCGATTTCTCGCAGTTGCTGAAAGTGAAC
>JAPKYU010000077.1 GCA_026394175.1 Acidobacteriota bacterium
AAGGCCGACCCGGTGACGGTGACGCTGGAGGCCTGGGCTGAGGGCGCCTTCCAGCCCGATCCCTACGTGACCATGATCACCGGCACGGTGGACTACGGCGCCGTGGGCTCCTTCAACGTGGACGACAACGGCCTGATCTACGACAGCCAGGGCGTCATCGTAGGCGTGCGTCACCCCTTCCGCTTCCACGTAGACCCCAACACCCCCAATGACCACGTCATCCCCTTCCGCCTGACCATGACCGCCGGCAACGGCCTGGACCCGGCCGATACCACGGTCTACACCTTCCAGTCCCGCTTCTACCTGATCGTGCAGCGGGGTCGGGAACTGCCGCGCATCATCTCCGAGAATATGCTGCTGACGAAGGGCTACTACTGGCTGGTGCCCGACCAGACCCTCATTGAGGCCGGCGTGACAGTGACTGTGACTGAGGGGACGCAAATGCAGTTTTGGAGTGCGGATCCACTCGATCCATATAACCAAGTTTCGGCACTATTCTGTAGTGTACGTTAACATCTTGAACACTGAGGGGATGCTGCTGCGCCGCTGAGAAGTAGATTTTTGTCCAGGCAAAGGTGTATAATGCGGGCATGGACACAAATACTACTTCTCAAACGTCGTCGCGCACCTACTTCCGCCCGACGACGGCGAGTCAACGCCGGTTGCTGTTTCGCTTGGCCGAAGAGACCGGTAATGTCTCAGCGGCAGCAGGCCAGGCCCACGTTGGCCGCGGCACCTACTACCACTGGCGCTCGCGCTATGAGGCCGAGGGGGCGGTGGGACTGGACAAGGAGCGTAGTCGCGCTCCCCAGCGCACGCGCATCCCCCAGGTCAGTACCGAATTGCGGGAGGAGGTGCTGACCTACTATCGGGAGCATCCGGACGAGCGGGGCTATCGCCCCCTCGCCGAGCGCCTCCGGCAAGCCCATGGGCAGCGGGTCATCGGCCACACCAAGGTGGGTGAGATCATCCGGGCAGCACGGGCGGCGGGTATCCTGGCGTCTGCACCAGCCGCGCCAGCAGTGCCCGCCTCCCAGCCGACGGTCAAGGCCGTCCATGCGCCGCAGCCGAACCAGACGGTCAACATGGACTTGTGCGTCGTGCCCTTGACCCACGAGGGGACGCAAGCGCTGGCCGCCATCAGCCTGAACGCTGCCGCCGCCGGGGTCCTGCCACCTGCCGCTGATGACCCGGCGCCGTCGGACTGGGCCGGTCAGACCTTTGCCGACACGAGCTTGTCCTACGAAGCGCAGATGTGCGACTATGTGGCCAAGCGCACGGCCAAACGGGCCTCCCAAGGCCAGCGCAAGCATCGGCGGCGACAGAAGCAAGCCGAACGGGCCGAAGTCAATGCCCAGAGCGCCGAACTGCGGCTGCAACGCCGCCGGCAGCGGCTGGCGCGGCGGCCAGAAGATGCGGCTTGGCGCGCCCAGCGGCAAGCCCAGCGGGAAGCGGAACAAGCTCGCCGGCAACTGGCGAAACAGGAGCGCCGGACCCGCCGCACGGAGTGGCAAGCCCAGCAGGCGCAATGGCAGGCCGCCAAGGCTGAGCGGCATGCCCAGGTGCAGCAGCGGCAAACCGAAGATGCCGCCTGGCGCCAGGCACGGCAGGAGATCCGCCGCCAACTGGCCGAACTGTTCCTCGTTGCGCCGCTGGTCACCGCCTGGCTGGCGATTCTAGTCGTGATTGACAACGGCACCCGCCGTTGTTTGCAACTACCGTTGTTCACGAGCGGCGTCCATGTCACCGCCGAAGAGCTTGTGGCCGCCTTGTGGGCCAACTGGCCGCGTGAACTCCAATTCGTCATCAGTGACAACGGGGCTCAGTTCATTGCGGAAATGTTTGCCCGCTTCGCTTCTGACATGGGGTTTATCCACGTGCGGATCGCCCCCTACCGCTCCTGCACCAACGGCATTGCCGAACGCTTCATCCGCACCTTAAAGGAGTGGCTGGAAACGCACGCCTGGAATGGCCCCGAGGAATTGGCAGCGTTGCTGGCCGAGTTCCTCGTGTACTACAACGACCGCCCACATCAAGGCGCTGAGCTTGCCGGCTTGTCGCCCAATGAGTTCACCCGCCAGTGCCTCGACCGTTCAACATGTTAGGATACACTACAAATGTGGTATAATATCACCAGAAACTGAACTATGGAGCTACCAGCATGTTCAAACCACAACGTCTGACTTTTGACGAATTGAGCGAACGTCTGCGGACATACGAACGCCGGTATGGCTACTCCACCATCGAGTTTTACCGCCGCTACCAGAATGGCGAACTGGGCGACGACGATGACTTGATGATGTGGGCAGGGCTATACCACCTATACCTGACTTCGCTGCCTGTTCGTCAGTTCATGCAACGAAAGGAGCTTGCTGTCGCGTGACGATTGACGACTACTTCGCGGCCATGGAACGCGGCTTGCGGCAGAACCTTCGTATCGGTAAGGTCGAAGAGCCCATCGTTTGTCTGGCCTCAGATGACTACAACGGGCTTATCCATTGTCGGGTCTTCTTTTGGGATAGCTCTTACCTGGACATCTACGAGGTTGTGAGCACGGAGTTGGGCTATCCTGTCCGTGTGCATTACGCCTACACGTACCTCCGCGAGAGGCAGCGCGTCTTCCGCTACGACAATGCGCCCCACCATCCTGAAATTGTGACGCATCCTCACCATAAGCACATCGGAGCGGCTGACCGACTTGCCCCAGCCGACCAACCCAGTCTGAGCCAGGTGCTGGCAGAAATCGAGCGCTGGCTAGGCGATAGCGTGGAGTGACATATTCCGTGGAGCGTGCAGCGAGACAACGCGTTGCCCTCCGCTCCCCTCTCGCGCACAAAGAAACCCGTTTTCTCGAAGAAAACGGGTTTCTGCTACCTTTTGGCGCGTCAGGCCCCCGGCTTCTTCTGGAAACCAAACCGGGGGCCTGAGCTATTGTCGCGTCTATGCCTTCTCTACCGGGAACTG
>JAPKYU010000312.1 GCA_026394175.1 Acidobacteriota bacterium
GTTTCCCTTCTGCTTCATCACCATCGCCTGCGGCGCCGTCTCGGGGTTCCATTCGCTGATTTCCTCGGGAACCACCCCCAAGCTGATCACTCGGGAAACGCAGGCGCGGATGGTGGGCTACGGCTCGATGCTGCTGGAGTCGTTCGTGGCCATCATGGCCATGGTGGCGGCCTGCGTGCTGCAGCCGGGCATGTACTTCGCCATCAACAGCCCGGCCGCAATCGTCGGCGCCGACCCGGTGGGAGCCACGGCGGTGATTTCCTCCTGGGGATACCCGGTGACCGCGGCCGACATGGAGCAGTTGGCGCGCCTGGTCGGCGAGCAGAGCATGTTCGCCCGCACCGGCGGGGCGCCCTCGCTGGCCGTGGGCATGGCCCACATTTTTTCCCGCACCCTGGGCGGTGGCCACTTCACCGCCGTCTGGTACCACTTCGCCATCATGTTCGAGGCCCTGTTCATCCTGACCATCCTCGATGCCGGCAGCCGCGTCGGCCGCTTCATACTGCAGGAATTGCTGGGGCACGTGTGGAAGCCGCTGGGCCGCACCGCCTGGTACCCCAGCGTCCTGTTGACCGGCGTGCTGATCGTGGCCGGCTGGGGGTACTTCCTCTACCAGGGAGTGATGGACCCGCTCGGCGGCATCAACAGCCTCTGGCCGCTGTTTGGCATCGCCAACCAGTTGCTGGCCTCGGTGGCGCTGTGCGTCTCGACCACCATCATCATCAAGATGGGTAAGCAGCGGTATGCGTGGGTCACCATGGCGCCCATGCTATGGCTGGTGATTACCACCCAGACCGCCAGCTATCAGAAGATATTCAGCCCCAATCCCCGGATCGGGTTTGTGGCCGAAGCCGAGCGGCTCACCGGATTGCTGGCGGCCGGCCAGGTCCCGGCCGACAGGATCGCCGCCACCCAGCGCCTGATCTTCAACAACCGGCTGGACGCCGTGGTGACCGCGCTGTTTGCCGGCATGGTGCTGGTGATCCTGCTCGATTCGGCCCGGCACTGGTACCTGCTGCTGAGCCGCCGCCGGGCGCCGGTGTTGTGCGAGGCCGAGTTCGTGCCCTCGGCTATCGCCGGAGACTGATCCGCGGATTACGCGGATTAACGCGGATTCGAACCATGAAGCTTTTGATCAAATTCTGGCATGTTCTGCGGGAGGCGACCGGGGAGGGCGACTACGCCCGCTATTGCGCGCACCTGCGCGCGCATCATCCCGATCGCCCCCTGCCCAGCGAGAAGCAGTTTTACCTGGAGCGGCTCAAGCACAAGTACGCCCGCGTCAGCCGCTGCTGCTGAAGGTGAATAGGACGCAGATGAACGCGGATCCGGGGATTCTTCTATCTGCGTTTATCTGCGTCCCATTTTCTGTTCGTGGTGAATTTTGGTATTCTTCAGGCGACTGGGGGGCGGTATGAAAGCGCGGCTTGCGTTTGCGTCCTTGTTCACCCTGGGAATGCTGTGCGCCTTCGTCGGCACCATCCTTCTGCTGGCCATGTATTGGGGCGGAAGGATCAACGGCGTGATGCTGATCGCGCTCACCATCTTGGTCAATGTGGTGAGCTGGCTGGTCTCGCCGTTCTTCCAGGACCTGGTGCTGCGCTACTTCTATTCCTGCGAGACCGTGGAATGGGCGGAATTCCTGCGGCGCTGGCCCAACCTGGCCCGGGTGGTGCAGACCACCTGCGCGCGCCACAAAATCCAGGTTCCGGCCATGCGCATCATCGACGACGGCAACCCCACCGCCTACTGCTTCGGCTCCGGCTCCTGGAACGCGCGGCTGGTGGCCACCAAGGGGCTGTTCCGCTACCTGAACGAAGAGGAGGTGGCGGCCGTCTACTGCCACGAGCTGGGCCACATCTCGAACGGCGATTTCGTGGTGATGACCATGGCCGCCACGCTCTGCACCCTGCTCTACGAACTCTATGTGATCTTCACCAGGAGCAAGGGCAAGAGCGACAAGAAGGGCCAATTGGTCTGGGTGGGCTACGTCTCTTACATCTTCTACATCATCGCCACCTACCTGGTGCTGTACCTGTCCCGGACCCGCGAGTACCTGGCCGACCGCTTCTCGGCCGAGGCCACGCAAAACCCGAACGCCTTGGCCATGGGGCTGGTGAAGGTGGCCTACGGGATCGCGGCCGCCCCGGACACGGAAAAATCCAAGCGCCTGCTGGCATCGACGCGGGCGCTGGGCATCTACGACTACAAGGTGGCCGACACCACCGGCGGCGCCTATGCCCGCTTGTTCGCGGAGGAAGGTGGGGTAGCGGTGGCCGGTGGGTCCGCACAGCCTGAAGGCCGTGCCACTCACGTCGAGCGCGTCTTCCTGTTCGACCTGTTCAACCCCTGGGCCAAAATCGGCGAGTTCAACTCCACTCACCCGCTGACCGGCAAGCGTATCCGGAGGCTCATGGAGTATTGCCAGGAGTTCGGCGTCGCTCCGCACTACGATTTCTCGCTGGCCAGTTATGAAGGCCAGATGCTGGACCGCGGCCGGCT
>JAPKYU010000258.1 GCA_026394175.1 Acidobacteriota bacterium
CATCACCGTGCGGCGGCGCTTCAGCAAGCAGTTGTTCGTACGAGCCGCCTACACCTATGCCAAATCGATCGACGAGAGTTCGAACACCGGCGGCACCATTCAATACAACTTCGCCGCCGCACAGGATTCCCGCAATCTGAAGGGCGAGCGGGGGCGGTCGGATTTCGACATCGGCCATTCGTTCAACGGCAGCTTCATCTGGTCGCCCAACCTTTCCCGCCACCTGTTGTTCAAGGACTGGCAGTTTTCCGGCACCAGCACCGTCTACACCGGGCCGCCATTGACGCCCAAAGTGGCCAACTTTAGCTACAGCAACGGCGAGGCCAGCCGGCCCGACCGCATCGGGAAAGGCGCGCTGCCGAACCCCACCATCGACCAGTGGTTCGACCGCACCAAGTTCCCGGTGGTGCCGCTGGCTGCGTATCGCTTCGGCAGTTCGGGGCGGAACATCCTGGACGGTCCAGGCACCTTCGTGGCCAACTTGTCGGTGTCGCGGCGAGTGCGGATCCGCGAGTCGATGGCGCTGCAGTTGCGCCTGGAATCGTTCAACCTGCCCAACCACCCCAACTTCAACCTGCCCGAGAACCGCGTGGACATCATCAGCGGCGGCACCATCACCCGCGCCAAGAACAACCGCAACTACCAGTTGGGGGCGAGATTGGAATTCTGACCCCAACTGGTCGGCAGCCTCGACACGGGAATGTAGGGGTGCCCTCTGTGAGCGGGGAAGGGTGCCGGTGACACTCTGCTGTTAGCAATGGCCCGGTTTTCGGGACTGAACCCGAAGCCCGGCGTCGATGAATGCATGAGGATCGCCACCAACAACCGCATCCGCCACTTTGCGTGCCCGTCCGGCGGCGAACGGCGTTACAATTCGAGCGGCGCGCCGGGCATTCGAATCCGTGCCTGCCGCAGAACTCCCCCGGGGCGTGACACGAGAAGCAGCGAGAACGGAGAGTTGGTTCCCATCTACCACATCACGCACCTGCGCAATCTGGAATCGATTCTCCAGTTCGCCGGGCTTTGCAGTGAAAACAGCACGGCGCAAAAACAGGTTGAGGCGGTCAGTATCGCCCACGCGCACATCAAGGAACGGCGCGGTCGCCGGGTGGTTCCGGTTGCCCAGGGAGGCACGCTGAACGACTACATTCCCTTTTATTTCGCCCCGCGGTCCCCAATGCTCTACGCTATCCACAAGGGGAATGTCGAGGGCTACCAGGACGGACAGGGGCCGATACTGCATCTGGTGAGCTCCGTCGAGTCAGTCGTGGAGGCAGGTCTCCCGTTTGCCTTCACAAACGGACACGCGGAGATGGCCGTCAGCGATTTCTTCGACAGCACCGACCGGTTGGACGAAGTGGACTGGAAAATCATGAAGGCCAAGTATTGGGCGGACACGGATGACGACAATGATCGATGTCGGCGGCGCCTGGCTGAATTCCTGGTCCACGAATTCTTCCCCTGGGAGCTCTGCTCGATGGTCGGCGCAATGAACAGCGGGACGGCTGATGAGGTGAACGAAATTCTTGCGAAGCGCCATCACCGGCCGAAGGTTAAGATTAAACAGGGATGGTATTACTGACGCCATGATCAAGCAGGTGAGCGGCAACATTCTCGATGCCGACGCGGAGGCTTTGGTCAATACGGTGAACACGGTCGGCGTCATGGGCAAAGGAATCGCGCTTCAATTCCGCCAGGCGTTCATGGACAATTACAGGGCCTACGTGAAGGCCTGTGAACGCGGCGAGGTCCGGCCGGGAGAAATGTTCGTCTACCGGCGGCTCACGAAGCCACGTTGGATCATCAACTTCCCCACGAAGCGCGATTGGCGGCACCCTGCCAGGATGACGGATATCGAATCAGGGCTCAGGGCGCTTGTCGAAACCGTCAAAAGCGAGGGAATCAAGTCGATTGCGGTCCCTCCGTTGGGCTGTGGAAGCGGCGGGCTGGACTGGAACAAGGTCCGTTCGCGAATCCAGGCGGCGTTTGCCGATTTGTCCGAAGTCTCCGTGCTCCTCTACGCGCCGACCGGTGCTCCCAGGCCAGAGGAGATGAAAATCGCAACCAGTCGCCCCAAGATGACATCCGGCCGCGCCGCGCTGATCGCCTTGATCGAGGACTACGCCCTGCCATGGTATCGCGTCACGCTGCTTGAAATCCAAAAACTCGCATATTTCCTGCAGGCTGCTGGAGAACCGTTGAGGCTGAGTTTTGTCAAGGGGAAGTACGGCCCGTACGCGGAGAACCTCCACCACGTGCTGCAAAACATCGAGGGCCACTTCATCCGCGGATACGGCGACCGCAGCCGGGCGGCATCAATTCAATTGCTTCCGGGCGCCGTCGAAGAGGCGCGTGATCTGTTGGCGTCCAAGTCAGACACCATCGAAAGATTGCACCGCCTTTCCAGCCTGATCCATGGCTTCGAGACGCCCTATAGCATGGAGCTTCTGGCAACCGTGCACTGGCTGGCACAACAGGATTCGTGGGCGAAGACCAAGGCCGATGCTGCAATCGCCGCGGTTCAGGCCTGGAACGAACACAAGAAGCTCACCTTCAACCCCAAGCACATTCGAACTGCCTGGGAGCGTCTGCGCGAGCAGGGCTGGCTGTAGGACCTGAGCCCTCTGGTCAGGAAGCTTGATTGAGCAGCCTTCGAGCCGTCCAGCTTGAAGCGCCAGCACATCGCCGCCGCAAAGAGGCCAAGCTGCCCCGATTCCCGCTCTGCACCTTCCGCCACACCTGCCCGACGCGCTGGGCGCCCTACCTGGACCCCTGGGACACTCGCTTACCTAGCCGGTCGCCGGGACGTGGCGCTCACGGGCCGCTACGTTCACCCGGGAGACGAGACAATCCGCCAAGCACTCGAAAGGGCACGCCAGCAGAAGGCGGAAAGGACGGCGACGGAGCACACCGGCTGGGGAACGAAGAACAGGCACAGCCGGAGAGCGCAGCAGAGGCAGTGGTAATCAACTGAGCGAAGAGAAGTAAGCGGTCACGCGCAAGCACCCATCTTCGGCCCCCTGGCTTGCAGTCGAATTTCTCCCCTCTGTCGCCGCCCTGGGGCGCACCGCTCTAAGAGCCTTCAGAAGCGATTCTCGGAATGAGAGGCGAGAGGCGTCACCGCGCCGGGTTGACGCACAAACGCTTTTCCGCGTGAGTGCGTACAAGCCGTCGTCACGTCACTTGTGGGCAGTGCGGGAGTCTTCGTCGCCTGGCAGGCCCTTAACCAGCTCCCTGGTATAGAAGCAAGCGCCCCTCCACGAATGTAGCGTTTCGCCACACTTGCACTCGATAGAATCGGGGTCCCGCTGGATTAGGCTGTGCTTGGTCAAACGCCAGACGCGGCCGCACTTCTTGCACGTTATTTCGCCTTCACCTAAAAACATCTTCGCCACCGGTGTGATGTGACTTTCCCATGGTGGACATGCCGAAGGCAACCGCGAACGGGGGCCGGACCCGCAACGCGATTGGCTGTTCGATCCCCCCAAGCAACTGGCGGAATTGAAACTCATCGGCTGCTCGCCCCGGAGTTTCGCCCGGATTCCCTATAGCGCCTGCCGAGCGCCCGCCGAACGAGCGTATCCCCCTCACTTCGGCATCTTTCCAACTCGTTTCTTGAAGTCTTCAAGGAGCGTATTAGTCGCCCCTTTCGGATTCCAAGCATGAGTGTTCTTGAAAAGCTCTTCGCCGGTTGTTACGGAAGTCACCCGGATTGTGGTGAACCCATCCCGCACTGATCGCGAGGCACCGATAATGCCGAAGGGCGTCGGCAACAACACGACCCGCTGGCCCGGCTCGCCGGCGGAGAACGAAAACGATAGTCTCAAGTCAGCGCTCGCACATTGGCTCTCTATCCTGTACCGCTTCCACTTCAGCAGGAAGCGATAGGCTGTGTCGGCCGGGGCTGCTTCGCCGGTTTGATTTTCAATGCAGACTGACTTTGCCTCAAGTATCGCAGCCGGGAGGGGAGGGAAGACATCTTTGGCTGCGAGAGGAAAAATAAAAATCAACAAGGCCAAGCATAACTTCATGGCGACACCTTCCCGTCCGAAAGTTTAGCACGTGCAGTCAAGCAGTACGCCGCACGTCATCGATCGAATCCTAAGCATGCGGCGGACGCTGCTCGCTTATGTGAAAGTCGCGATCTGGCGGTTTAGATTCGCCGATGCTTTCCGGCCTGCACCGAGCCAAGACAGACAGTGCCGGTGCCTCGTTGCCGGATTTGTTTCGTTTGCCCACCACGCGGGATGGACGCACGCGGAGCGAGGGAGCGTAAAGCCAAGGATTCTTTGCAACTGAGCGAATGTCAACGTAATCGGGACGCCAGCGGGCTGGGACATGAGGTATTTCGTGAGGGGATCATACTTGCTCACGCCGTGCGACTCCTTCCGGCAGGCCCTTCAACCGCCGTGCAACGATAATACACCTCGCAAGGGCAAACGGCAACGAGTGCGCACAAGATCGGGCACGCTCAAGAACAGGGGTGATCCAAGCGGAACGGGCAGGCGGGCATAACCGATTCAGCCCAAAAAAGAAAATGGCGCCCCCGGAGAGACTCGAACCCCGACCTACTGGTTCGAGGCCAGCCGCTCTATCCAACTGAGCTACGGGCGCGCATCGCGGGCATACCCCGCCCGACAGTCGATCCCACTCGCGCCACCCATTGGCGCGGCCCTCGCAGCGGTAACCTTCAGGCCAAGAGGCAGAGCAACCCCTCATCGTCGGTCCGCCGTGGCGACAGGCCTCGTCGCCGCAGCAACTGCACGGGCCGGAGGCCCGTTCTTCCGGGCGGCCGAGCCAATGCCGTGCCCCGCGCGGCAGGACAGGCCAGGTTGCCTCTCACCACAAGTGTTTTTCACACCGGCCGATATAATCTTTGCGGAAGTGCGTTATGAAGACAGGACACTTTGTCTGGCCCGTGGGACTTGCCGTGTTGGCCTGGTTCGCGCCGCTGGCCGTTGCCGCGATACCGGCAGCAGACTGGGTCGCGGTCAAGGACCCGCACGGGTTCGAAGTCAGTCTTCCCGGCAACTGGTCGGCGCGCGTCTTAAGCACCGGCTCGGTGGTCTTCAGCCCCGAGGCGGAAACGCTGCTGGGCCCGCAGGCCTTTGTTTGGGTCATCCACCTGGAACGAGAGAAGCCGGCGGCGGAAATCGCGCAGGCGCTGGTGAAATCATACAAAGAAGCGTTGCCCGACTTCACCGCGGAGGGGCCGCACCAGTTGAGCGGCAGCCTGGCCGACAGTTGTTCCATGCGTGGCGTCTTTCAGCTTCTCGGCGCGGGCTGGGAGTACGTCTTCGTGGTGTCGGCGAAAGGCAAAGTGGCCACGTTGACCGGGTACGCTTCGCCGGTTGAGCAGAGCCGCGCGCTGAAGCCGGTGTTCGCTCGGGTGCTTTCCAGCTTCAAGCCCGATGCCGGGCTGCGCGACCCAGCGCGCATCGCGCCGGCGGCTGCCGAGTGGGTGGAGTGGAAAGATCCCCGGGAAGGCGCCTTCACTGCCAGAGTTCCCAAGGGCTGGACGGCGGAGGGCGGCATCGTCCGGCCCTACATCGACGCCTGGGGCGCGGTTACGCTGAAAAAGGGCGGCAAGGATTCGACTTCGATTACGCTCCTTTCACCGGCGCCCCCGCTGTTCACCGAGCCCGTCCAGGCACTGGCCTTGGGCGGTTTCCGCGAAGGGTCGGCCTACAATCCTTCGGGCGGGGCGGGCCAGAGCATGATCGTGATGCGCTACCTGGGCGCCCGCGGCTACATCGAGCGCTGGCTGGCGCCCCAGGTGACAAAGACCTACCCCGACGCCAAGCTCGTTTCCATCCGCGAGCGCCCCGACTTCGCCAAGGGGCAGCCCCCCGCCCCGGGAATGCAAACCACGTACCAGGGCGCGGAGTGCGAGATGGCTCTGACCGTGGACGGCGTCAAGGTCCGCGGCCGGGCCTACGTGCTCGCCACGCGCCTGGCCATGCCCGGCATGGGCGGCCTGTCGCATGCCACGCTGGGCATGCTGAATGCCCCGCCGAACGAGTTTGACCAGGCGCTGGACATCTTCTGGCGGGTGCGCGACTCGTTCGCAGTCAATCCGCAATGGGCGGCCGAGGAAGCGCGCCAGGTCATGATCCGCTCCAAGATCATTGCCGCCTCGCACGACGACATCTCGCGCACGATCCGGCAGTCCTATGAGACGCGCGGCCGGGCCATGGACGAAATCAGCCGTCGCTGGTCGAACGCCATCCTGGGCCGCGTGGACCTGGCGCATCCGCAGACCAGCGACACTCGCTACGGCGTCCCCAGCGGATCGAACCATTACTGGGAGTTGGCGGGCAAAGTGATCGGCACGGAAACCTACACCAGCCCCGGAATCGGCGCCCTGGAACTGAAAAGCCTCGACGACGTGATCAAGCGGTAGCCGGATTCACCGCGGATGAACACGGACACGGATCAGCGGAGCCGGAACCAATCCGCAGATTACGCAGATGTCGCAGATTTCGGAATTGGATCTTAATCTGCGTAATCTGCGGATCGGTTGTTTGGTCCATCCTTAAGGGCGGCGAAGGGCGAAGCGCAGGCCGGGGCTACCGCGGCTGCACGGGAATGGTGATGGGGGAATCGGGATTGCTGACCAGGCCGTTCTGGCGGAGCACCAGGGGCACCGCGCTGCCCGGCGTCGCGCCTTCCGGCACCACCACATTCACCTGGTACAAGCCCACGAATCCCGGCGCTAAGCCCTGGTAGACCACCGTGGCCTGCACCCCGCCGATGGTGGCGGTGATGGGCAGACGAACGGTGCTGAAAGCCGGCGCGGGGGCGCCCGTTTGCACCGCGACATCGGTGGCCCCCAGCCCGGTGGCGAAAATTTGCAGCACGTCGCCGATGCGCGCCGGGTTGTCCGGCGTCACCAGGCGCGACTGGCCATCCAGAACGGCGGCGTTGGCGCCCGCGCGGAAGATGCCCGGTTGAGCCGGGGCCACAGCGTAGGCGCACGGCGAAGTGATTCTGCCCTGGGTCACAACCGCAATCGAAACCGTGTCGGCGGCTGCGGCCTCGAAGGGCAACTGGGCGTTGATCTGGTCGGGGCCGACATAATACAAGGGGGCCGTCAGGGTACCCACGCGCACACTGACGCCGTTGAGCTCGCGCTCCAGCGGCAGCTTGCTGGCCTGGGCCTCGCCGGAGGCCAGTTGCGTGCCGAAGATGGAGATGATGCCTCCCGGCGCCAACGGACGCCGCGGAGTAAACCCCGCGCCCTCCACGATTCCGTCCTGCAAAATCGCCGGCAACTGCACGTTCCCCGGCGCTGTCGAAACCTTAAGCGTAAAGGACTGTGTGGCGACCGACGAAAAGGAAGGATGTGTGGCTGTTAATTTCAGCACCACCGCGGAGGAGATCTGAGACGGAACCCAGGTGCCGCTGTACCAGCCGGCGCCCAGCCGCTGAAGCACGATGTTCAGCCCTTCGACGCTGGCCACCACCGTGGCGTCAGCCACCGGCGTGCCACAGTTGTCTACCAGGAACACCAGGAGCGGCCGAGGGAACGAGGCTTGCAGGTTCAGGCCGCTGCCGATGGTTGTGGCCATCAGTTCCATGCTTTGCGGAGCGCAGGCGGCGGCAGCGCCGTTCCACGCCGCGGGCGCCACCGCAAAGCTGCCGCTCGCGCCCGCGCCGACCGCCAGCATCACATCCACTTCCTGGGGAGACCCGGAGTTGAAAACGCCGACGACGCGGCCGCGATAGACGCCTTGCGCCAGCCCGGCCGGACTCACGGAGACCGAAGCGGTCACCGGGCCCGTTGTGGTATCCCCGGCGGCCGGGGAAACCGTCAGCCAGTTGCCGCCCGAGAAAGTGGCGACCGAGAGCTGGAAGCTGAGGGTCCCGTCGCCGGCATTGCTGACCGTGATGCTTTGGGCAGGCGGCGCCGACCCGCCCGCTGCCGCCGTGAAGAACAGCCCGTAGGGAGCCAGCAGCGCGCTGGGGGTGGGCGTCGCCGACGCCGCCGTTACTTGCAGCGACACGCTGAGCAGTTCCGTGTTGCCGGCCTCGGCGGCCGACACCGTTACCATGGCCTGGTAGACACCCGGCGCCAGTCCCGCCGCGTTCACGCTCATCTTGGCCAACCCCGGCGAACACGAGGTCGCCGAAGCGCAGGAGGCCGTGCCCGAGCCGGGCGAGACGGACAGCCAGTTGGCCGAGGCGGCCGCTGCCGACCAGTTCAAGGTACCGCTACCGGGCAGGGCGTTGAATATGCTCACCGTCTGCGGAGGCGGCGCCGCAGCGCCTTGCGTGGCGCTGAACACCAGGGCGGTGTGGCTCAGGCGCAGCCGGGGACGCCCCTGCCCCACGCTCAGCGTTACCGGCACCGTCACCGACTTGCCCGCCGAAGCGGTCAGCGTGATAACCGCCTGGAAGAGACCCGCCGCTCCCGGCGCCGCTGGGTTTGCTTGCAGCGCAAGCAGCACCGGCTGAGCAGGTGTGGAGGTGCCCGAGGACGGCGACACGGTCAGCCAGGCGCCTCCGTTGAGAATGGTTGTGGAAGCGGTCCAGCTCACCGCGCCGCCAACGCTGCCCACCTGGAGCGCGGAGGTCGCCGCCGGCCCGCCCAGCGTGGCCGACAAGCCCAGCGAAGCCGGCGAGACCGCCAGGGCCGGCTGGGGCGCGCTGCCGATCACAAAGCCCAAGGCGTTCGACAGCCAGCCAGCGGGCGCCGGGTTGTACACGGTTACGTTGGCCGTGCCGGCGGTGCCAATGTCGTTGGCGGAAATCGTAGCGCTCAACTGGCTGCCGCTCACATACGTCGTGCCGCGGTCGGCCCCGTTCCACCGCACCACCGAGCCGGGCAGGAAGTTGGCGCCAATCACGGTCAACGTGAAGCCGGCATCCCCGGCCGTCGCGCCGGCCGGCGACAATGAGCTGATGGCCGGCAGCGGGTTGGTTGAGCTGGTAGCCTGCACCTGGACCTTGGCGACAAATGCGTGGTGCGGCGTCAGTTCGGGCGTCGCTATCAAGGGGCAGTTGGTGAAATCTGGGGTGGTGAATGAATTGAAGCCCGACAGGTAAACATTGCCTGAGCTGCCCAGGGCCACACCCAAAGCCCCTGCCCGGCCAGCGGTGCTGAGGCTGTAGGAATCGGCCAGCGCACCGGCGGCGCTAAACTTCGCCAGGAGTGCAGGCCCGCCCCCGATCCAGAGAAACCCCGAAACGTAAGCGTTGCCGGAACCATCCACGGCCACGCCCCAGGCACCGTCGGTCCCCGCACTACCCAGGTACGTGGAATAGACGAGGCCGGAACCGGACGCATTCAATTTCGTAACGAAGGCGTCGATGCCGCCGGCGTTGGTGGCTTGAAGCGGGTTGGCGGTTGGAAAATCAGTGGAGCCCGTGATTCCGGCCACGATGGCG
>JAPKYU010000412.1 GCA_026394175.1 Acidobacteriota bacterium
TGTCGTTCCCCTGATGGTGATGATGCTGTGGATGGGAGTGGCGTCGCCGGGGTTCCTCCGCAAGGTCGATGGAGCGACGGAGCGAATTCTGCGGCAGGCCAGCTCCGGCCGCTACCGCGTGGAGAGAATTGAACCACAAAGGCACAAAGGACGCGAAGGACACAAAGCCGGGATTCTTCGCGATCCTTCTGGCCCTGGTGTCTTGGTGGTGAAGAACCGATGAGTTACGGCGCTCAAATCCTGAGGCTGTTGCCGGAAGCCATCCTGACGGTGTTCGGCGTGGCCATCATGCTGGCCGACCCGCTGGTGCGCCGCAAGCGCGCGCTGGGGTACCTGGCCGTCGGCGGCCTGGTGGTGGCGCTGCTGGGGACGGTGCTGATGGTCCAACAGGGCTGGTGGGGCCCGGCCTTCAGCGGCCACATCCTGAATGATCCTTTCGCGGTTTTCTTCCGTGTTCTGTTCCTGCTGATCGGGCTGCTGGTGGTCTGCTCCTCGTTCGATTATCTGGAGACCAACGCCATTCACCACGGCGAGTATTACGCGCTGGTGCTGTTCTCGATCGTGGGTCAGGGCCTGATGGCGGCGTCCGTCGAGCTGGTGATGATCTTCATCGGCCTGGAGATCTCCTCCATCGCCACTTACATCCTGGCGGGGTTCCGCACGCGGGACGTGAAATCCAGCGAGGCGGCGCTGAAGTACTTCCTGCTGGGCTCGTTCGCGACCGCCTTCCTGCTGTACGGCATCGCCTTGATCTTCGGGGCCACCGGCACCACGCATTTGGCGGAGATCCGGGCGGCGTTGCGGGCCGGCCCCATGGGGCCCATGGCGGCCGTGGCGGCGGCGCTGATGTTCGTGGGCTTCGGCTTCAAGGTCTCCGCCGCCCCCTTCCAGGTCTGGACCCCCGACGTCTATGAAGGCTCTCCCAGCCCCGTGGCGGGCTTCATGTCGGCCGGGCCCAAAGCCGCCGCCTTCGCCGTGTTCCTGCGCGTCTACCTCACCGCCCTGCAGCCGGTCGAGGGCTGGTTCTGGCTGTTGTGGGTGTCGGCGCTGCTGTCGATGTGCATCGGCAACTTCGGCGCCCTGGTGCAGACCAACATCAAGCGCATGCTGGCCTACTCTTCGATTGCCCACGCCGGCTACGTGCTGGTGGCCTTTGCGGCGCGCTCGGAGCTGGGCGTGGCCGCCGTGCTGTTCTACATGGCCGCCTACGCGGCCATGAACCTGGGCGCCTTCATCGTGGTCACCCATTTCGGCGGCGAGGGTGAGCGGCACGTGTCCATCGACGATTACACCGGCCTGGGCCACCGCCAGCCCGCGCTGGCCGCCGTGCTGACCATCTTCCTGTTGTCGCTGATCGGCATCCCGCTGACCGGCGGTTTCTTCGGCAAGTTCTATATTTTCCAGGCGGCGTTGAAGGCCAAGCTAATTGGGCTGACGATTCTGGGCGTGCTGAACAGCGCCGTCGCCTCCTACTATTACCTGCGGGTGATCGTGGTGATGTACATGCGGGAGCCGGCGCCCACCTCACCGCCGGCGGCGCGCGTGCCCGGGGCCATCAGCTTCGTGCTCTCGGTAGCCGCCATCGCCGTCCTCTACCTGGGTATTTTCCCCGGCGACGTGCTGCAGTTCGCCACCCGCTCCGCGGCGTTCTTCCGATAAGAATGGGATTCACCACAGAGCCACAGAGGACGCGGAGAGTCAGATTCTTCTCCGTGTTCTCTGTGCCTCTGTGGTTCAATTTGTCAGAAACGTGGAGGCTCACATTCGAATGAACAAGAAAGCCAGACACCTTCCCGTCATCAGTGACCGCGTTCCCAAGCCGCAGGGCCCCTATTCGCCCGGGGTAGTGCTGGACCGGCTGATATTCGTGGCCGGGCAGGCAGCCATCGATCCGGCCACCGGCAAGCTGGCCGGTACGGACATCGAGACGCAGACCGAGCAGACGCTGCGCAACATCGCCGCCATCCTGGAAGCGGCCGGGTCGGGCTTGCAGTACGTGGTGCGCTGCGGCGTGTTCCTGGCGGACATGAACGAGTTCCCGCGGATGAACGCCGTCTATGCCCGCATGTTTGGCGACAATCGCCCGGCCCGCACGACGGTCCAGGCCGTGCTCCCGCGGCCCGATCTTCGCGTGGAGATCGACGCCATCGCCTATGTTCCCTGAGGGGACCGTCTTCAACACAAAGGCACAACGACACAAAGGCTCGAAGAAGACACGCCAGGAGTTTGGGGCGAAAAGCCCGCAACCCCCATCGAGAAGCAGCATCCAATGGTCAATAACTGGATTCAAGGAAGGGAGATTCTCGATGGTCCGGGGAATCCTGAAGCGTTCCGGGCGGGCCTTCATGGCCGCCGCGTTCCTGTTGGTGGCGCTGCCGGCGGTTATTTACACCTTCAGCCTAAGCCCGCCGCTGGCCCGGACGGGCGGGTTTGGGGAAACCACCTGTGCCGAATGCCATGGCGGCACGCCGCTGAACGGCGGGCCGGGCAGCGTGACCATCGGCGCGCCGGCTTTCTACACCCCCGGCGCCACGGCGTCGATTCCGGTGAACATCCAGGACAGCTCGTCGGACCGGCGCAAGTGGGGGTTCGAGCTTTCCGCCCGCTTCCGGAACGGCCGCCAGGCTGGCAGCTTTACCGCGGCTGCACCGGCCGCGGTGCAGACCTCGGGCTCCGGAATCCAATACGCGCTGCAACAGCAGGGCCAGAACCTGACCGGCAACAGCTTTACCTTTACCGTCAATTGGACGGCGCCGGCGGATGGCAGTGGCGGCGACGTGGTGTTCAACGCCGCCGGTATCGCCGCCAACGGCGACTCCAGCGACAGCGGTGACCACATCTACACCAGCCAGGTAGTAGCCGCCGCCCCGGCGGCGGCCAAAATATCGGGCGGCGGAGTGGTGAACGCGGCCACATTTGTAGCCGCGCCCAACAACACCATCGCTCCCGGCGCACTGGTTTCCATCTTTGGCACGGGCCTGGCGCCGACGACCGCCGGCGCCGCCGCGCTGCCTTTGCCCACGATTCTGGCCGGCACCCAGGTCACCATCAACGGCATTGCCGCGCCACTGATCTACGTCTCCCCAACGCAAATCAATGCGCAGGCGCCGTTCGAGCTGACGACCGGCTCCGCGCTGAATGTGGTGGTGAAACTCGCGGGCCTGCTGGACAGCGCCGCGGAACCGGTCCGGGTGGATGCCGCCTCGCCCGGGATTTTCGCCGTGACCCAGAGCGGCGCGGGCTCGGGCGCCATCCTCCATGCCAATTTCTCTTTGGTGAACAGCGGCAGCCCGGCCAGGCCGGGGGAGACCGTGCTGATTTATTGCACCGGGCTCGGTGCCACAACGCCCGCGGTGAAGACCGGGGCCGCCGGCAACGGCGAATCCACCGTCAATCTGCCGACCGTATCCATCGGCGGGCAGAACGCGCGCGTCGATTTCTCCGGCGCCGCTCCGGGTTTTGCCGGCCTGTACCAGATCAACGCTGTTGTGCCCACGTTCACCGCCGCCGGCGACTATGAAGTGATTATCACCATCGCCGGCAGGCAGAGCCGTTCGGGCGTCACCATCCGCGTCCAGCCCTGAACGCTGGGGTCCGGCTACACGTTGGTCAGCAGGTGGCCGAGCTTGTCTTTCTTGGTTCTTAGATAGCGGCGGCGGGTTTCCGTGGGAGGGACTTCGCAGGGCAGCCGCTCCACGACCCTGATGCCGGCCTGCTCCAGGGCCTGCACCTTCCCGGGGTTGTTGGAGAGCAGCCGGACCGCGCTCAGCCCGAAGTGACCGAGGATGGCGGCGGGCAAGGCGTAGTTCCGCAGGTCGGGGGCGAAGCCGAGCCGGCGGTTGGCCTCCACCGTATCCACGCCCCGGTCTTGCAACTCATAGGCCTGCAGCTTGTTCATCAGCCCGATTCCGCGGCCCTCCTTCAGCTCGTAAATCACCAGGCCGCAGCCCTCGGCGGAAATCAATTGCAGCGAAAGTTGAAGCTGGTCGCGGCAGTCGCAGCGCAGCGAGCCAAACACGTCGCCGGTCAGGCATTGGGAGTGAATGCGGACCAGGGGTGGCTTGCAGTTGTCCGCGGGGCGCCCGAGAACGAGCACGACCGCCTCATCTTCCCCCTGCTGGAAACCGAAGATCCGAGAGTTGCCGTGCCGGGTCGGAAAATCGGCCTCCGCGATTCTCCGTAGCTTCATCGCGGGCTGTGCCTTCATATCCAATGCCATTATACTTCAGGCTGGAGGCTGTAGGCTGTGGGCTGTAGGCTGACGGCTGGCGGTT
>JAPKYU010000670.1 GCA_026394175.1 Acidobacteriota bacterium
CTGGGGCGATGCCGCCAAGGACGCCGACGCGACCAACTCGCTCATCAACCAGGGTTGCGATGTGATTACCATGCATGTCGATTCGCCGGCGACGATCTTGTCAACCGCCGAATCGCGCGGCGCTTACTCGATCGGCTTCCAGAATCTGGCCGCTCAGCAGTTCGCACCGCAGTACTGGATCTCTGGCACGGGCTTTACGTTGGGAGATAAGGTAGCCTGGCTGGCATCCACCGTGATTGACGGCACCTGGACGCCGATCTTCCTCCGCTGCGGCATTGCTGACGGCTGCATGGCCATCGCCCCCTTTGGCCCCAAAGTCCCCACAGCAGTTCAGGATCTGGTCACGCAAACGCAAGCGGACATCGAATCGGGCAAGCTTGTGTTCTTTGCTGGACCGTTGGTCGACCAAGACGGCAAGGTCCGTATCCCAGAAGGCGAAGTTCTTACGGATGATGCGATGGGTTCGCTCGACTGGTTCGTCAAGGGTGTGGTCGGCAGCCCGAAATAGGCGTAGTTGACTATGGGGCACCGTCCATCCCTGGCGGTGCCCCATCTGCCGGAAAGATGTGCTCTGATATGCGTGTTTCCTCGTGCAAGGTTCGTTCAATCGGCGAAGCCGCCTTTGACTGGCTGTCGAGCGGCCGGGGCGGAAAAGTGCTGGCCACCGTCACCCATGCGGTTTACCTGCTCGGCGGACAGGACGAACTGCTCTGGATGGCACCGGAAACCAGCCCGATGCACCGCCGCTGCATGCGAGTCTCCTCCCCGCTGCCGCGCATGGAAGCGGGTGCCGGCTTCCAGGTCAGGGACGGCCTTCTGGTGACTGGCACCGGCGAGGCTTTGGATTTCGGATGCTCACCAGTCTGGAAACCGCCAGTCCTCTCGAAAAGTGAAACGATCACAGTTAGCGGGCTGGGCGGGCTTGTGCGGTCGGCTTATCGCCAGTTGACCGCCCAAAAGCAACCGTCCGGTTGGGGAGTCTTGATCCCGGCGATCCTTCAAGTAGCCGAGAGCCAATATGAACCTGAAGTGGCCGGTAATGGGATTATCCTTCCTGGAACTGTGTGGCCGGCCGTCAAAGGGATCGTCCTGGCCTGCCTGGCACATGATTTTGGATTCGCCTTGGAGCATGGAGCTGGTCTGGTCGGATTGGGTGCAGGTCTGACCCCCTCCGGCGACGATTTTCTGGGAGGGCTGTCCTTCTCCATTGGAATTCTTCGTTGCGCTTATCCGGAAATCAAGGATTTGCAGACCTGGAATTATCCGAACTATCTTCTTCGCTCGCAATCGCAAACCAATATGATCAGCTTCACTCTCCTGAAAGATCATGCGGAAGGACACGCGCTGGAACCACTGCACCGCTTCGCCAACGCCCTGCTGACGGGTCAACCCGTTGACCAATTCCTCCCGTTCGCCGGCGAGCTGGTTGCCGTGGGTCATTCGACCGGCTGGGACTTGCTGACGGGTTTCCTGGCCGGGATGTCCGTGACCTTCTCCTCTTAGCCCACCCTGTCCTCCGAAACGAAAGGAAATGCAATGGATATCAAACAGAAAATCGAAGAAGCCAATGAAGAGGCTGCCAACCGCCTAAACCGGGGCGACCCGGTCCTGGTGGACATCGCCCCCGCCGGGGAGGTGATCCCCGGCTTGGCAGGGAAAATGATCATCCATTCCGGTCCACCGATCGAGTGGAGGCGCATGTGCGGTGCACAAAGAGGCGCAATCATCGGCCAGGTGCTCTTCGAGGGGTGGGCCAAGAGCGTCGACGATGCCACGGCCATGCTGGAAAGAGGCGATATCCGCCTGGAACCCAACCACCACCACCGAACGGTCGGGCCGATGGCCGGGACGATCTCGCCCTCAGCTCCCGTCTGGGTGGTCGAGAATCGGGCCTTCGGGAACCGCGCCTTCTGCCGCCAGGTGGAAGGGAACCAGCAGTTCGGCGATTACAGCGCCCAAGCCCTGCAAGGGCTCGCGTTGTGGCGGGACGTCTGGGCGCCGACCCTGCGCAAAGCGCTGCAGACCATCGGCGGGCTGGAGCTTAAGCCGATCATCACCAAGGCACTCCAGATGGGTGACGAACTGCACAACCGGCATACCGCCTCATCCAGCCTGTTTGCCAACGTCATGGCGGTGGCTATGGCTCAGACGGAACTTCCCAAGGACAAACTGATCTCGACCCTCAAATACGTCACCAACCACGAACTGATCTTCCTGGGTATCGCCATGGCTTGCGGGAAGGCGATCGCCGACCCGGTCATGGGGATCGAGTACAGCACGGTCGTGACCGCCATGTGCCGAAATGGGACCGAGTTCGGGATCCGGGTCAGCGGCTTGGACGAGGAATGGTTCACCGCCCCGTCCCCGAAAGTCGACGGACTCTACCTGCCCGGCTACACCTCCGAGGACGCCGGCCTGGACATGGGCGATTCGGCTATCACCGAGACGGTGGGTTGGGGCGGCTTCGCCATCGGCGGTGCGCCGGGGATCCTCAGCCTGGTCGGTGGCACGCCAGAACAGGCGCTCGAGTATTCCCGCGAGATGAGGAAGATCACCGTGTCCGTTCATCCGACCTACCGTCTGCCGGCGCTGAGTTTCGCCGGGACCTCCATCGGCATCGATATCCGCAAGGTCGTGCA
>JAPKYU010000488.1 GCA_026394175.1 Acidobacteriota bacterium
CGGTCATCGCCACCGTCCACGATTTTGAGCAGGTGGATGAATGCCTGTTCATCGTCTACGAGTTTGTCGAGGGCAGCACGCTGCGCGATGTGATGAACAAGCGCCCGATGGAGCTGATCGAGTGGCTCTCGGTGTGCATCAAGATTGCCGACGGCCTGGCCTGCGCGCACGAGGCGGGAATCGTGCACCGGGACCTCAAGCCGGAAAATGTGATGCTTTCCGACGAAGGCCGGGTGAAGATCCTCGACTTTGGCCTGGCCAAAATCCATCGCCCGCTGGAAAGCGCGACGGTGGGCGCCCAGGCGGGGACGTTGGCTTCGGCGACGGCGATCACCGGGGCCGTGGTGGGCACGCTCAATTACATGTCGCCCGAGCAACTGGAGGCCCAGTCGGTGGACCACCGCAGCGACGTGTTCTCGTTCGGGATCATGCTCTACGAGTTGCTTGCCGGCCGTCATCCATTCCTGGGTCGAAGCCCGCTCTCCACGATCGGCAACATACTGAAGGAAGAACCGCCGGCCCCCAGCCTGTCCTCGCCGCAACTGCCGCCGGAGCTGGTGCGGGTCATTCACAAGTGCCTGCGCAAGCAGCGCGCGGAGCGCTACCAGTCAACGCGCGACTTGCTCGTCGATCTCGAGAATCTCCGCCGTAACCTGAGCGGCGGGACAGCCGCGGCCGTGGTTCCGCCGGAAGAGGAATTCGGCTTGCCTCGCGGCCTGGCCCGCGGTCTTTTCCTGCTGATTCAGCTCGGCTACCTGTGCATATATGGTGCCGCGCTCATCCACGCCGAATCGCTGGAGAAGGGGATTCTCTCGGTCCTGGGGGCGGTGGCGGTCCCGCTGGTGGCCATTTTGGCCATGTGCGGGATAGCCGTGCGCCTGTATCTGCTGGCCGCCGTGGGGCTGGATCATCCCGCCGCCGGGGTGCGATTCAGGCGCCTTTTCCCCGCGCTGCTGGCCTTGGATGCCGTTTGGGCGGCATCGCCGCTTTTGCTGTTTCAGAAACTGCGCTGGCCGGTGCTCGGCGCTGTCGCGGCACTGGCCTATTTGCCCTTCTGCCAGCGCACGCTGATCCAGAGCGCCTACCAACTGACCGCCGCCGCTCGCACCCCGCCGCCGAGATAGCGAATGCGCGGATCAGAATTCGACGACCAGGCCGGCCGACGGGATGATGGGGAACATGCGGTCGAAGCGCACGTCGGCCAGGCCGGTGCGCGTATTGTACGAGGCCAGCTCGCTGAAGCGCAGGTTGCCGCGGTTCAGCACGTTGACGACCTCGCCGTAGAGCGTGAACCGGTGCCGCCTGGTGTGGAAGCTCTTGTTGATCCGCAGATCCAGCCGCTCGTAGGGATCCAGCTTCACCCCGTTTCTCTGCACCGAGAGGGCGAAATTCTGGTTGTACGCGTTGGCGAAGGAGAAATTCGGCCCGCTCTTCTGCAAGAAGCCGGGAACCGGATAGCCGCTGCCCACCAGGAACCTCCCGCTCAGGTTGACGGAAGGACGAATGCGATAGCTGGAATAGATGTTGAAGGTGTGCTTCTGATCCCAATCGTACGGGAAGCGCAGAGCGGTATGCGTGTCCTTCAGGCCGCCCACCTGGTAGGAATAGGAGATCCAGCCGGTCAGGCGGTTGGCGCTGCGGCGCTGCAGCAGGAACTCGGCGCCCCGGGCATGGCCGTAGAGGCTGTTCTCCCAGGGCGCATTGCGCGCCGGCGCGAAGATCCTTCCGTCGGCGAGCCGCCGCGGGTCGCCCAGCGGGCGGTAGATGCCGTTGCGGTCCTCGCGGTCGAAGAACTCGATCCGCACCCGGGTGCGCTCCCGCACCAGCCACTCCCAGGCGGCCAGAAGCTGTGTGGAGCGCTCGGCCGACAGACGCCGGTTCCCGCCTATCCCCTTCAGCATCTGCTGCTCGGCGAACTGGCTGTACTGGCCCCAGCCGAAATGCAGCGACTGCTGGGCCGGCAGCGGCACGGTCAAGGAAGCGCGCGGCCCGGCCGTGATCTCGCCGGAGGAGGAAAAGGAATCGAGCCGCAGGCCGGCGCCGAGGCGGAGGCCGCGCCAGGCCAGGGCCTGCTGGAAATAGCCGGCGGTGGTCCAGGCATCTCCGCGAAAGCGATCCAGCTCGTTGTAGCGGCGGCTGGCCAGCGCCTGCGAGCGCACTCCTTCGTCGTTCAGGCGGCGCAGCACCGTGCCGAATTCCAGCGGCTGTCCCGGTTTCCAGTACCAGGTAGCATCGGCGCGCGCCGCCGTCTCCCGGTAGCGCCCGCTTTCCAGCGGCGCTTTCTCCGAGTTCGTGTCGCGGAAAGTTTCCTGCATGCGCGCCACGTGCGCGCTCAGCAGGAAGCGCGGCCCCTCCAGGTAACGCACGCCGAGGTCGGCCAGCGCCAGGACCGAATCGCTCCACATCACCGCGTTCAGGCCCAGCGGCCTGGTGTAGTTCGAGCGGTCCAGCCCCGAATCGCCGGACGAGGTGCTCAGGCTCACCTGGCATTTCTGGGTCAGGTCGTAGGTCAGGTGGGCCTGGCCGTCCAGGAAACCGAAGGCCAGCGAGGGGTCGGTGGCCGTGCGGCGGATGATGTAGTCCAGGTAGCTCTTGCGGAAGGCCAGCAGCCAAGAGCCGCGCCGCGAGGGCGGCAGCGGCCCCTCGGCCAGCGCGCCGGCGTTGGAAGCGCTGGCGGTGATGCGCGCGGTGGGCCGCACCCGGCCGCCCTCCCGCGAGTCGATTACCAGCGCCCCCGCCGTGCGGTCGCCGTAGCGCGCCGAGAACCCGCTGGTCATCAGCGAGAGCGTGTCCACCTGGTCGCCGTTCACGATGGTGATCGACCCGGTGGATGATCCGCTGCTGGTGTGCACGGTGTGGAACGGGGCGTGGAGCAACAGGCCGTCCAGGTAGATGCCCACATTGCGGAAGGAGGCGCCGCGCAGCGAGAAGCGGCTTTCGAAATCATCGCCCGCCGACACGCCGGGCATGGCCTGCACGGCCCGTAGCGGGTCGTCGGCCAGCACGCTGCCCAGGTTCTTCACCTCGCTGTGGCTGAGGGTCTGCTGGATGGGCGCCAGGCTGACCAGCGGCTCGAAGACGCGCTCGGTAACTTCCACCGTCTCGCGCTGGGTGAAGGCCTCGGGGCTCAGCGCAATTTCCATCTCCAGGCGGTCGCCGGCCTGCAGCGTGAGTTTCTGGTGGAAAAAGCGGTAGCCGACGGTGGAGACAAGCAGTTCGTATTCGCCCGCCGGTACCTCGCCCAGAGCGAACTCGCCGTTCGAACCGGTGGTGGCCTCGACAGCAGCGGCCGCCTCCGGCCTGGCCGCCGGGGCCGCCGGCTGCAGGCGAATACGGACGCGCGCCAGGCGCTCGCCGCCCCGCGCGTCGGCCACCGTGCCGCGCACCTCAGCGCCTTGGGCCAGCCACGGCCAGGCCGCCAGCCACGCCAGCGCTGCCACGAGAAATCGAGTGGATCGTAATGTCTGCATGCCAAGCTCGCGCCCGAATCGGGCGCGCTGCCATGTAGGTACAGCAAACGAGGCCCGATTGCAAGCGGAACTCAGGCTGCAGGCTCGCACTTGACGATGCCGCGGCCGTCGAACACAATAGCCCCGCATCGCGCATGACTGGGCACCGTTCACAGACAGCCGACTACCTGCTGGTTGCCGCCGGGCTGGCCGTTGCCTTCGCCCTGGTGGAAGCCGGCCTGCGCATTCACAATCCCTTCGGGTTTCGCATGCGCGGGAACCGGATTGTCCTGCCGGCCAACAAAACCTATCGCATCCAGGACAGCCGGCTGGGCAAGGTGGAGAAGCTCGACAAAGTCATCATCCATACCAAGAACTCGCTGGGGTTTCGCGGCCCCGAGCCGCCGCCGGATTTCGCCCGCCGGCTCACCATCGTCGCCATCGGTGGGAGCACCACCGAGTGTTTTTTCCTCTCCGACGACAAAACCTGGCCGGCGCGCCTGGAAGCAAAGCTGAAGCCGGTGTTTCCCTCGGTGTGGGTGAACAACGCCGGGCTGGACGGGCACAGCACCTTCGGCCACCTGGCGCTGATGTCGAACTACATCTCGAAGCTGCGGCCGAAACTCGTGTTGTTGCTGGCCGGCGCCAACGACATTTTCACCGACGCCCCCAAGCAGTTCGATCAGACTCGCAACAGCCGCGTGGTGGGGAGTTTGGCCGACCACAGTGAGGCCGTCGCGCTCGCCGTCAACCTGGTGCGCCATGCGCGGACCAGACGTTTCGAGGCGCTCGGCGCCATGCCGCGGCCCCTCGCCTTGCGTTTCCAGCAGACCAGGATGATGTCACCGGAACAGGAACGGGCCCTGGTGGAAGGCGAAGGCGGGCGCCTTCGTGGATACCAGGAGCGTTTGGAGAGGTTGGCCGAACTGGCGCGGTCCGGCGGCATCGAACTGGTGCTCCTGACCCAGCCGGCGCTGGTCGGCGACGCCGTGGACGACGCCACCGGCGCTGACCTGGCCGCCGTCGGCCTGGAAATGTACCAGCCCATGAACGGCCACGTGGCCTGGAGGCTGCTGGAACTGTACAACGACGTGACGCGCAGCGTGGGCCGCCGCCGGGGCCTCACGGTAGCCGATCTGGCGCGCGAAATGCCGAAAAGCTCGCGGTATTACTACGACTTTTTCCACTTCACCAACGAGGGCGCCGAAAAAGTTGGCGACATCATTTTGGCGTCGCTCTGCCCGGCTCTTGGCGACAAGCAGCCGGCATTGGCCGCCGCGCCCTGCCCGCGGTGAGTCTCGTTCACACGGCGGCTGCCGCGCCAACCGTGCCGCGATCCCGCCGCGCGGGAGAGCGGTGCCCCTGCGGCGTTTGTTCTTGGGCAGGGAAATCAGAAGCTCAGCAGCAGATGCCAGATGTAAAGGTAAGCCAGCCCCTCGATGTCTTCCCAGACGCGCCGCACCAGCGCCGGATCACCGGAAATCGGCGGCAACTCGCTGGCCTTCGCTTCCCAGGGGAGGCAGACGCCGGGCGGGACCGCGGGCGCCGTCACCCAGCTCGGCAGCCCAGGCGTGGGCCCGTTGCCGCCGGCGGGTGCCGTCGCCGCCGACGAGGGCGATGACGCCGGCCGGTACACGCCGTACTCGAGCGTGGCCTCCGTCATGGCCTTCAGGTTTTCGATCGAGGCGTCGTTCTGCATGATGGCGCTGGCGTCCATGATGTAGCCGCCCTCGGCGCCGATGGTCTCGATCAGCTTCCGGCAGTGGGCCTTCACCTCATCGGGAGCGCCCATGGACAGCAACACGTTCGGCAGGCCGCCGCTGAGGCAGAACTTCTTGCCCAGCACCCGGTGGGCCGCCTGCGGGTCGCCCCGGTCGATGTGGTAAATGATACTGCCGGCGGGCAGCTCGGCGAAGCGCTCCAGGTGCGCGTCCCAGTTGCCTTCCGCATAGAACAGCACCTGGTTGCCCCGCGCCCACAGGGCATCGAGAATGGGCCTCAGCGTCGGCCAGTAAATGGTGTCGAAATGCCCGCGGTTGACGAACGGCGTGCAGCCGCGATGCATCCAGATGGGGATAGGGAGGGACTTTTGCGGGTCGGCGCCGGTGAGCGCGATGTATCCCAGGTGGGGCATCAGCGCCCGGCAGGCCCGCAGCACCGTCTCGGGCACTTCCATCAGGTCGAACGCCAGGCCCACGTAGCCGCGCAGCTTGTCGGCGAGAATATCGAGCGGCGCTTTCAGCATGCCGCAGATGGCCGACACGGTGCCGCATTCCCGCCGCATTCGCTCCACCTGCGGCCCAAATGCCGAGAAGTAACTCAGCATGGCCATGCCGCCTTTGACGAAGGAGAGGTTGTTGCGGTACGACGTGGGCCGGCCCTTGGCGCTCACCTCGCCGCAGACGCGCGGCAGCCAGGTCTCGTAGAGGAAGCGCGTCGGGTCTTCGATCAGCTCCTCGTACTCCTCCCGGTTCATGAAGGCATCCTCTTGGGAAGGCTCGCGGTACTGGAAGCCGACGTCGGCGCCCACGTCGATGCCCGGCACGCCGTAGTAGCGGAGGCCGACCGCCTGGGTCAGTCCGGTCCAGACATAGACCATGTTGGGCACCGCCGCGTCCCAGTCGAAGTCGGTGCAGCAGCGGATGACGGCATCGAAGGCCTTGCGGTAGTCGTGGGTGACTTCCTGGCAGGTGTAGCCGGCGTATTTGGCCGTGATTTCGGCCGCCAGCGGGCGCAACGGGACCCGGTCCGGCATCCCGTTCCGCATCGCCGTCACATAGCGGTTCAATCGCTCGCAGTAAAGTTGCTCGGCTGGCTTCGTCATAGGCTGTGGGCTGTAGGCTGTGGGCTGTAGGTTAAACTGACTGCGCGACGCAGCCCGCAGCCCGCAGCCTACAGCCTAATTCACTTCAGAAACTGGTTAAAGAACTCTTCCATCTTCTTGAGCGTTGGCTCGTACCACGGGGGCGAGTTGAAAAAGCCATGCCGGGCGTCCTCGGCGCTGAACAGGTCGGCATAGACCCCGGCCTCCTTCAGCTTCTTCATCATCTCCACCGACTGCTGGTAAGGGACCGTCGTGTCCGCTGTGCCGTGGAGGAAGAGGAACGCGGCCGAATCCCGGCTGACGTGTGTCGTGGGGCTGGCCTCGGCGTACAAGTCGGGGCGCTCCGCATAGCTTGCCCCGAGAAACTTCTCCAGGGCGCCGCTGGCCGACGCCGCGGGATCGCGCAACCTCACCATGGTCATGTCCAGCACGGGGTTGAAGGCGGCGACGGCGCGCACGCGGGTGGAAACGCCCGGATTGCCTCCCTGGCCCTCGAATTGCTTCTTCTCGCCGGTGGTGCCCAGGAAGGCCACCAGGTGGCCGCCGGCCGAACCCCCAGCCGCGCCCATGCGCTTCGGGTCGATGCGGTATCGGGCGGCGTTGGCGCGCAACCAGCGCACCGCGGCTTTCGAGTCATGCACCGCCGCGGGATAGCGCGCTTCGCCCGACAACCGGTATTCCATGCAGGCGCCCACGTATCCCTTGGTCGCCATATACGCCGCCTGGCGTTGGAACGCGCTCTTGTTGCCGCCGGTCCAGCCTCCGCCGTGGATGTAAACAACCGCGGGGAACGGGCCGGCGCCCTCCTTGGGCAGGAACAGATCGAGATGCAGCTCGCGGCTGCCCACGCTGGAATAGACCAGGTCGCGCTGGATCTCGACGTTGCCCGGCTGCACGAAGGGCGGGTTCTGGTTCTGCGCCGGCAAAACCGAAGCCAGCAGCAGTGCGAGGCTCAACATGCATGCTTTGCGGATCGACATGCCCGCTATTCTAATTGCAGGCGGCCGGATGCAATCGGAAGTTTTTGAAGTGCTCTGCGGCTTTTTTTACCGCAGTCCGGCATGGTCGCCGCGGCGACCACCCAGAAACCATGAAAAGGGCGAGCGCGCCTCTCGCGCGCCGGATGTAGCGCCGGCGTCTCGCCGGTAACGGGTCGGCGGCCGGAGGACGATTACCGGCGGGACGCCGGCGCTACATGCTTGCGGCGGGACGCCGCGGGAATTTTCAGGGGAGAGACGCAAAGAAAACGCCGAGAACCTCTCTGCGCCTGCGCTCAACAGATGCGGGGGAGCTGCTCGCCGAATAGCGTATCGACGATGCGCGAGCCGCCAATCCCGGTCTTCATGATGACCATGCGGGGATGCTCGGCGACCACTTCGCCGATGATGCAAGCGTCGCGGCCCAGTGGGTGAGCGCGCATGGCGTCCAACACGCGCTGGGCCGCCTGGGGTGCCACCACGGCGGCCAACTTCCCCTCGTTGGCGACGTACAGCGGATCCAGCCCCAGTATCTCGCAGGCGCCCCGGACCGCCTCCCGCACCGGGATCTGGCTCTCGATCAGCTCGATTCCCACCTTGGAAGCCGCGGCGAATTCAGTCAGCGTGATGGCCAGGCCGCCGCGGGTGGGGTCGCGCAGGCAATGAATGTCGTAGCTGGCCTCGAGCATGGCGGCCACCAAGCCGTGCAGCGGGGCCGTGTCGCTCTCGATGGCGCCTTCAAACTCCAGGTTCTCGCGCTTCGACAGGATGGCCATGCCGTGGTCGCCCACGTGGCCGCTCAGCAGCACGCGGTCGCCGGGCCGGGCGCGGCCCGCGGAAATCTCGACCGGCTTCTCCATCACGCCTATGCCCGTGGTGGTGATGAAAACCTGGTCGGCGTCGCCGCGGTTGACCACCTTGGTGTCGCCGGTGACCAGCAGCACCTCCGCCTCCCGCGCCGCGGCCCGCATGGATTCGACCACGCGGCGCAGGTCGTCCATGGCCAGTCCTTCTTCCAGGATGAAGGCCGCAGCCAGGTAAAGCGGGCGGGCGCCGCTCATGGCCAGATCGTTGACGGTGCCGTTGACGGCCAGCCGGCCGATGTCGCCGCCGGGAAAGAAAATGGGCGTGACCACGTAGGAGTCGGTGGTGAAGGCCAGGCGCGCGCCGCCGGCCGCTACCACCGCCTGGTCATCCAGCCGCTCCAGATACTCGTTCCGGAAGGCCGGCAGGAACAGCTCGTGGATCAGCTCGGCCATCAGCTTCCCGCCGCTGCCATGGCCCAGCACTACGTGCGTGTGCTCCATAATCGGCAGCGGGCACACATTTCCACTCGGATTGGGCATCTTGGAGTTCATTCCACCACAAAGTCACGAAGCACACAAAGACACACTAAGAATTACCTTTGTGAACTTGGTGTGCTTCGTGTCTTTGTGGTGCACGTTCGGCGCGGCGACCGTAGCGGTAATACGCGGCACAGGCGCCTTCAGCCGAAACCATGGTGGCGCCCAGCGGATGCTGCGGAGAACACTGGACGCCGAATGCCGGGCAATCGTGCGGCTTCTTCACGCCGCGCAGGATCTCGCCGCTGATGCAGACGGCGGGTTCAGCGGTGCGTATCTCGCCGGCCGCGAACAACCGCTCGGCGTCGTAGGCGGCGAATTCCTGGCGCAGGCGGTAGCCGCTCCGGGGGATCATGCCGATGCCGCGCCACTTGCGGTCGCACACCTGGAAAACGCGCGACACCAGTTCTTTTGCCGGCGCGTTGCCGTCGCGGCTGACGACGCGCGCATACTGGTTCTCGACCGCCGCGCGGCCTTCCTCCAGTTGCTTGACGGCCATCAGGATGCCTTCCAGCAGATCCAGCGGCTCGAAACCGGTGATGACGATGGGAACGCGGTAGCGCTCGCTCAGCGGCTCATATTCCCGGTAGCCCATCACCGCGCAGACGTGGCCCGGTCCCAGGAAGGCCTGCACGCGGTTTTCCGGCGACTGCATGATGGCTTCCAGCGCCGGCGGCACGAGCACATGCGACACCAGCATCGAAAAGTTCTGGATACCGTCCTGGCGGGCGCGCCACACGGCCATGGCGTTGGCCGGCGCCGTGGTCTCAAACCCCACCGCGAAGAACACCACCTGCCGGCCGGGGTTCGAGCGCGCCAGCTTCAGGCAGTCCAGCGGAGAGTAGACGACCCGCACCTCGGCGCCCTGGGACCTCAATCCGGACAGGTCCGCGTCCGAGCCCGGAACCCGCAGCATGTCGCCGAACGAGCAGAAGATGACCTCGGGTTGCCGGGCGATGAAATGGGCCTGGTCGATAAGCTCCAGCGGGGTGACGCACACCGGACAGCCGGGGCCGTGCACCAGTTCCAAACCCTCCGGCAGCAGTTGATCGACCCCGTGACGCACGATGGAATGCGTCTGCCCCCCGCACACCTCCATCACCACCCAGGGATGGGTCTGAAGGCGGCGCACCTCGGCCCTCAGCGTGCCCGCCAGCTCCGCGCTCCGGTACTCATCGACGTACTTCATGGAAATTATGAGTTATGAATTGCCGTTTCTCCATGGAGTGCAGAGAATTCATAACTCATAACTCTTAACTCCCCTGCTCCATCTCGGCCAGCAACTGATAGGTGCGCTGCGCTTCTTCTTCATCGACCTTGCTGATGGCGAAGCCGACGTGAACAATCACGTAGTCGCCGACGGCCGCTTCCGGCAGGTATTCCATGCAGGCGTTGCGCACCACGCCGCCGAACTCGACCCGGGCCATGTGGACGCCTTCCTCCTGGAACAGCTCTAATATCTTTCCGGGCACGGCTAAACACATCGTTTTTCCCTTTGTGACCTTGGAGTCCTTGGTGCCTTTGTGGTGAATAGCTCGGCGGCAACCACGGCCTGCCCGAGCGAGATTCCGCCGTCGTTGGGCGGCACCTTGGCGTGCGTGTAGACGTCGAATCCGCGGGCCGTCAAGCCGGCCAGTACCCGCCGCAGCAGGTACACATTCTGGAACGTGCCGCCGCTGAGGCAGACGCGCCGAAGGCCCTCGGCGCGCCGCAGGCGCCCGCAGACCTCGACGATAGCGTCCCCAACTGTATTATGGAACAGCGCCGCGACAAACGGGGCAGGTTTCCCGGCGCACACGTCGGCGACGATGGCGCGAATCGCGGGCCGCATATCAATGTGGGCCGGCTCACCGTCCTCGATCTCGAACGGGTAGCGCTGGTCGAGGCCTGCGGCCGCTGCCTGCTCGAGATCGATGGCCGCCTGTCCCTCGAAGTTGATCTCGTGGCGCAGGCCAAGGATGGAGGCCACGGCGTCAAACAGCCGCCCGCACGACGACGTTTCGACGGTGTTGATGCCGCGGCGGATCATGGCCAGCACCGTCTCGCGTTTCCTGGCCGGCACCGCGCCGAGCAGCGACAGCTCCGGCCAGCCGCGCGGGTCGCCGAGCGCCTGCTCCAGGTAGCTGAGGGCCGCCCGCCACGGCTCGCGCACCGCCTGGTCGCCGCCCGGCAGCGGCACATACCGGAAATGCGCCCGGCGCTCGAAGCCGCCGTAATCGGCGATGAGAAACTCTCCGCCCCAGATTTGCCCGTCGCTGCCGTAGCCGGTACCGTCCAAGGCCACGCCGATTACTTTGTCGCGCAGGCGGCTTTCGGCCATGCAGGCGGCGACATGGGCGTGGTGATGCTGAACGCCGATCTTGACCACGCCGGAGCACTCCAGCGCGAACCGCGTGCTGAGGTAGTTGGGATGAAGGTCATAGGCCACGGCGGCCGGCTCCACGCGGAACAGTTTTTTCATCTGCTCCAGAGTCTCGCGGAAAAACGACAGCGTCTCGTAGTTTTCCAGGTCGCCGATGTGCTGGCTCAGCAGCGCATAGCGGCCCTTGGTGAGGCAGAAGGTGTTTTTCAGCTCGCCGCCGCAGGCCAGGACCTCGGGCATCTCGAGGCCCAGGTCGATGGGGTAGGGCGTGTAGCCGCGCGAGCGGCGTAGGGTCCGCTCCCGGCCTTCGACGACGCGAACCACCGAATCGTCCACGCGCATGTAAATGTCGCGGTCGTGCAGCAGGAAGGCGCCGGCAATGGGCGCCAGGCGCTCCAGGGCTTCGCTGTTGGAGGTGACGATGGGCTCCTCGCTCATGTTGCCGCTGGTCATTACCAGCATGGTGAAAGGCGCGGCGCCGGCGGAGTCGGCGAACAGTAAGTGATGCAGCGGGGTGTAGGGCAGCATGACGCCCAGCGTGCTGTTGTTCGGGGCCACGGCCGGGGAGACAGGCGCTCCGGGGCGGCGCGCCAGGATCACCACCGGCCGGCGATGGCCGGCCAGGGCGCGCCGCTCCGCCTCTCCGATCTCGCAGAACCGCTCGGCCGCCGCCAGGTCCCGGGCCATGACGGCGAAGGGCTTGTCGCTGCGGCGCTTCCGCCGGCGCAGCGCCCGCACGGCGGCGTCGTTGGTGGCGTCGCATGCCAGGTGAAACCCGCCCAGGCCTTTGACCGCTACGATGCCGCCGGCCGCTAATAGCCGCCTGGCCTCGCGGATTGATTCCAGGTTCTCGGAGCTGTCATTGAAGGTGTCAGATCCGGACTCCACCTGACACCTGACACCTGAAACCTGAAACCTGAGGCTCGGGCCGCAGGCCGGGCAGGCATTGGGCTGGGCGTGGAAGCGGCGGTCGCGCGGGTCGTCGTACTCGGTCTGGCAGGCCGCGCACATCCGGAAGGGGGCCATGGTGGTCATGGGCCGGTCATACGGAATATCGCGGATGATCGTGTAGCGCGGCCCGCAGTCAGTGCAGTTGGTGAACGGATAACCGTGGCGCCGGTTGGCCGCCTCGCGGAAGTCGCCGGCGCAGGCTTCGCACGTCGCCATGTCGGGCGACACCAGAACGAACTGGCGGGCCTGGCCGAGGCTTGGCCGGATGGTGAAATCGGCGTCGCCCGCCGGTTCGATGTCCTCCGCCGCGATGTCCTCGATGTGGGCGAACGGCGGCGCTTCCTGTACCACCCGCTCGACGAACTCCGCCAGCGCCGGGCCCGCGCCCTCGGCCTCGATGAGCAGGCCTTCGGAGGTGTTCAGCACCCACCCGCGCACCTCCAGCCTGGCAGCCAGGTTGTAAACGAAGGGGCGAAAGCCCACACCCTGTACGATGCCGCGCAGCCGGATTCGTTTTCGGGCCGGTCCAGTCATTGGTAGCGCAATGTGGCCACAGAGGCACACGGAAAAAACAGTTCTCTGTGCCTTTCTATTACTGTGGCCCAAAATCGCCGCGGGCCGCCAACATTTTTCTAGAGCAGTCCCACATGGTCGCCGCGGCATGAGCGACCGCGTCCCGCTCTCCCGCCCATCATGAATTTGGTTGCGGCCCGCCGCGGCGCTGTGGCCTAATGGAGCCAACCGGGAGACCTTCCCCCAAGGGTCGAAGAATGCAAATCGACGATCTGTTACGAATAGCCATCGAGCGAAAGGCCAGCGACCTTCACTTGAAAGTGGGCAATTACCCATGCCTGCGGGTGGACGGCGAGTTACGGCCGATGACCGAATCGCCGCGCGTCAGCCCGGAGGACATGCTGAACATGGCCTTCAGCATGATGTCGAACCGGCAGAAGCAGCGGTTCAAGGAGACCGCCGACCTCGATCTGGCCTACGGAGTGGCCGGGATGGGGCGCTTCCGCGTGAACGTGTTCCAGCAGCGGGGCAACGTGGGGCTGGTGCTGCGCGTCATCCCCACCAAGATCCGCACCATCGAGGAGCTGGCTTTGCCGCGCATCTGCAGCCTGATCTGCGACGAGAGGCGCGGCATGGTGCTGGTCACCGGGACCACCGGCAGCGGCAAGTCCACCTCCCTGGCGGCCATGGTCGATCGGATCAACTCCACGCGCGCCGACCACATCATCACCATCGAGGACCCCATCGAGTACCTGCACCGCGACAAGAAGGGATTCGTAAACCAGCGCGAGGTGGAGGTCGATACCCACAGCTTCGGCACCGCGTTGCGCGCCGCGCTGCGCCAGGACCCGGACGTGATCCTGGTGGGCGAGATGCGCGACCAGGAGACGATCGGCACGGCGCTGCTGGCCGCCGAAACCGGCCACATGGTGCTCTCGACCCTGCACACCCTGGACGCCACGGAAACCATCCAGCGCATCATCGCCGTCTTCCCGCCGCCGGAGCAAAAGCAGATTCGGCTGCAGATGGCCACCACGCTGAAGGCGGTCGTCTCGCAGCGGCTGGTGCGCAAGGCCGACGGGGTCGGCCGCGTGCCCGCCGTCGAGGTGCTGATTGCCACGGCCTTCGTCCGCGACTGCATTGTCAACCCGGACAAGACCAAGATGATCCGCGATGCCATCGCCACCGGCACCTCGCAGTACGGCATGCAGACCTTCGACCAGTCGCTCTACGACCTGTACACGCAGGGGCTGGTGACCTACGAGGAAGCGCTGCACCAGGCCACCAACCCGGACGAGTTCAAGCTGCGGGTCAGCGGCATCAGCTCCACTTCCGACATGGCCCGCGATCAGATGCAGGCGGCCGCCGGCCGCGCCGAATACCAACGCTGAGTTTCTTCACCACAAAGACACAAAGAACACGAAGTCCCACAAAGATCCTTTGTGGTTCTTTGTGCCCTTTGGTCTTTGTGGTGAATCTGGCGGTTACGCGGGGGCGGGGCGCTCGCCTTCGGCCAGGGGCCGCACGCCGGGCTTGGCTTCCGGCTTCAATACCTGCTGGCGCTCGTCGGGCGGCTGCTTGTGCCGCGAGGGGGCGGCGGGCGTGGGCAGCTCCTTGCCCTCGATCAGCAGCTTGATCTCGTGCCCGTCCAGCACCTCGCGCTCCAGCAGCGTTTCCGCCACCCGGAGCAGCGTCTCGCGGTTGTCGGTAAGGATCTTCCGGGCGCGGTCGTAGCCCCGCTGCACGATAATGTGCACTTCCTCGTCGATGCGGATGGCCGTGTGCTCGGAGAAATCGCGGTGCTGGGCAATCTCGCGGCCCAGGAAAATCTGCTCTTCCTTCTTGCCGTAGGTGATGGGACCCAGCTCGCTCATGCCCCACTCGCAGACCATCTTGCGGGCCAGCTCGGTGGCGCGCTCGATGTCGTCGCCGGCGCCGGTGGTTATGTGGTTCATGAACAGTTCTTCCGACACCCGCCCGCCCATCATGATGGCGATGCGGGCCTCCAGGAAGTCCTTGGTGTAGGTGTACTTGTCGTCTTCCGGAAGCTGCATGGTGACGCCCAGGGCCATGCCGCGGGGAATGATGGTGACCTTGTGGAGCGGATCGGCGCCCGGGATGCAGGCCGCCACCAGGGCGTGGCCGGCCTCGTGGTAGGCGGTGTTGCGGCGCTCGGTCTCGCTCAGCATCAGCGACTTGCGGGCCGCGCCCATCATCACCTTGTCCTTGGCCAGCTCGAAGTCGGCCATGGTGACCGTCTTGCGGTTGTAGCGGGCGGCGTTCAATGCCGCTTCGTTGACCAGGTTGGCCAGGTCGGCGCCCGAGAAGCCGGGGGTGCCGCGGGCCAGCACCGTCAGGTCCACGTCGTCGGCCAGCGGGATTTTGCGGGTGTGCACCCGGAGAATGGCCTCGCGCCCCTTGCCGTCGGGCCAGTTCACCACCACGCGGCGGTCAAACCGGCCGGGGCGGAGCAGCGCCGGGTCCAGCACGTCGGGCCGATTGGTGGCCGCCACCAGGATCACGCCCTCGTTGGACTCGAAGCCGTCCATCTCCACCAGCAACTGGTTCAGCGTCTGCTCGCGCTCGTCGTGGCCGCCGCCCAGGCCCGCTCCGCGGTGCCGGCCGACGGCGTCGATCTCGTCGATGAATACGATGCAGGGCGCGTTCTTCTTGCCCTGCTCGAACAGGTCCCGGACCCGGCTGGCGCCCACGCCCACGAACATCTCCACAAAGTCCGAGCCGGAAATCGAGAAGAAGGGGACGTTGGCTTCGCCCGCGACGGCGCGCGCCAGCAGGGTCTTGCCGGTCCCCGGCCCCCCCACCAGCAGCACGCCCTTGGGGATTCGCCCGCCCAGCTTCTGGAACTTCTGCGGCTCGCGCAGGAACTCGATGATTTCCTGCAGCTCCTCCTTCGACTCCTCGACGCCGGCCACGTCCTTGAAGGTGACTTTTTTCTGCTGGCTGGAGAGCAGCCGGGCCCGGCTCTTGCCGAAACTCAGCGCCTTGTTCCCGCCGGTCTGCATCTGCCGCATCATGAAGATCCAGAATCCGATCAGCAGCAGGAACGGCGAGGCCTGCACCAGCAGGCTCAGATAGGAAGTGCTGGAGACATCCTTGACGTTGATGACCACCCCGCGCTCGCGCAGCGATTTGATCATGTCGGGATAGGCCATCGGCGCGAAGGTCTTGAAGGCCTGGTTGTCCTTCTTGAACTTCCCGTGGATTTCCGGCGGAGCGTTGGGCGCGCCGCTGATGGTGACTTCAGCGACATTGCCCGCCTCCACTTCGTTCATGAAGCGGGTGAAATTGAGGTCCTGTTCACGGTTCGGCGTCCCGGTTTTGACCACCTGCCACAGGAGCACCGCGGTGGCCAGCATCACCACCCAAAACACGATAGTCTTGACGGTCGAGTTCAAGAACGCCTACCTCTACTCGATGCGGAGTGCGGAATGTGGAATGCGGAATGTTTTTCACTCCGCACTCCGCATTCCGCATTTCCTACCCTTCTGCCGCCTTCGGCGCCATCCTGGCGACGTACGGCAGATTCCGGTACCGCCTACCGGCGCCCATCCCGTACCCTACCATCATTGGCCCGTCCACCTTGAAACCCACGAATTCCGGCTCCAGCGGCACGCGCCGCTCGCTGCTCTTGTCAATCAAGGTCGCCGTGCGAATGGATGCCGCGCCTTTCACCCGGAACTGCTCTATCAGATGCTCCTGGGTGACGCCGGTATGCAAAACACAATCGACCAACAGGATGTCCTGCCCGTGCACATCCAGGCTGGGGTAGTGCGAGATCAAGCGCCGCTCATGTCCGTTTTCGATCACGTCGCGGATGTCCACGTAGACCAGGCTGCAACTCACCGGACAGGTAAGCCGGCGGACCAGGTCGGCGACAAAGATGAACGCGTTGTCCAGCAGCCCGACCAGGTGCACTTCCTTGTCGGCATAAGTTTGCGAGATAGCGGCGGCCATCTCGCTGACCCTCTGCTGGATCTGCTCCTCAGTTAGCAGGATTTCCATTCTGCTCCTCGGCGACCGCTTCCTCGCGGATCAGGATGCCGGTCTGGCTGGAAGCGCGCAATCGGAACGAGCGCGCCACGGGAAAGCCTCGCACCCAAACCACGTCCCGGCCGCTGACCACCACCGGCCACCCGCTACGTTCCTCGGCAGGGACCCGACGCCGCAACAGCAAGGTCTTAATTTTCTTAACACCCTGGCCGGTCGGTGATTCGAACACATCCCCTGCCCGCCAGTTCCGAACCACCAGCGGCGTCCGGACACGGCCGAAATCCAAAAGCTCCTCTTGGATATTGTACCGCGTTTGGCAGGCATCCCGCCCAACTAAATCGAAAAGCAAACGCGTTCCGGTTGCAGGAATGGCACATGCGCCGGGAACGCCCACCTGGAATTCATAATCTTCCGGCCTGTCGGCGCGGCCGCGGCGCAACTCCAAAGAGTTGAACACCCGCACCGCCCGAAGTCCCGAAAACAAGAGCGATTGGCCGCTGGTTCCGGAGGTCGCCAGGCGCCTCAGGGACTCGACCTGGGCGATGTCGATGGCGCCGGTGCAGCCAGCCTGGGCCAGCGCGGCGCGCAGCAGGCGCCGTTGCTCGGCCCTATGTAATTGGACGAAGCGGGCCAGATCAAGTTTCAAAATCGTCCGTGGCGCGTGCGCGGGACGGGCGGCAATGCCCGTGACCGCCAGCAGTTCGCTCACCCGCCGGTTCCAATAGTCTTCCTCGTCGCGGGCAATCTCGGCGGTGGCCGCCAGTTGCTCGACCAGCCGCGGGTTGAATTGTTCCAGCAACGGGAGAACGGCGCCGCGCAGGCGATTGCGGGTCAGGCGCAGGTCGCGGTTGCTGGAGTCCTCGCGCCAGCTCACTCCCTGCTCTGTCAGCCAGGCGCGCAACTCCGCGCGCCGCTGCTCGAGCAAGGGCCGGACCAGCCAGCCGTCCACCAGCGGATAGATGCCGGCCAGGCCGCGGGTGCCGGCGCCGCGCACCATCCGGGCCAGCACCGTTTCCGCCTGGTCGTCGGCGGTGTGCCCGGTGGCCACCTTGCCCACCCGGCCGCTCTGGACCAATTCGCGCAGGAAGCTGTAACGCAGGGCGCGGGCGGTCGCCTCCAGGTTGGCGCCCTGTCGCCGCGCCTCGGCGGCAACGTCCTGTGCTTGGTGGAAGAACGGCAGGTGGTGGCGGGCGGCGAGCTGCTCGACGAACCGCGCGTCGCCCTCCGACTCCGCGCCGCGCAGCCGGTGGTCCAGATGGGCGACGGCCAGGGCAATGCCCAGCCGCTCGCGCAGCCGCGCCAGCACTTCCAGCAGGGCCACGGAATCGGCGCCGCCGCTGACGGCCGCGGCCACGGCGTCGCCCGGCTGAATCATGCCGGTGCGCTTCAAGCATTGATAAACTTGCTCGATCATCTGCTGCCCTGAGGTTATCTTACTCTCAAAAGGGACGCCCGCTGACGCACGCGGAGGACGCCACAAAAGCGAATTCGGCCAGGTTGCCGGGCTTGCGTTTATCTTCTCCGACGGTTGACAATTCGTTACTGAGAGAGTTATCTGAACTCAGGAAAACCCAGGCCCCGAGGTATTGAGAAGGGGCGGAAAGAGTGCGCATACGAGCTTTGGGTCTGTTGCGGCAGGCTATCGGACAGCCACAAGCCGAGTTCCGCGACGGGCAGTGGGAGGCAATTGAAGCGCTCGTCGAGAGGCGCGCCCGACTTCTGCTGGTCCAGCGCACGGGATGGGGGAAGAGCATCGTCTACTTCCTGGCGGCGAAGTTGCTGCGAGAGCGGGGAGCAGGCTGCGCCTTGCTGATCTCCCCGTTGCTGTCGCTCATGCGAAACCAGATCGCCGCCGCGCGCAACATCGGCGTTCGGGCCGAGACCATCAATTCGAGCAACCCGGCCGACTGGCCGCAAATCGAAGACAAGCTGCGCCGCGGTCAGGTGGATGTTCTCCTGATTTCCCCCGAGCGGCTGGCCAACGACCAGTTCGTTGCGCGATGCCTGCTGCCCATCGCCGGCCAGGTCGGCCTGTTCGTGGTGGACGAAGCTCATTGCATATCCGACTGGGGGCACGACTTCCGCCCGGATTACCGAAGGATCGTCCGGATGCTGCATGCGCTTCCGCCCGGCGTCCCGGTGCTGGCGACCACCGCCACCGCCAACGATCGCGTTGTCGGCGACGTCTCTCAGCAACTGGGACCGGAGCTCGAGGTGCGCCGGGGACCGCTCACCCGCGCCAGCCTTAGGTTGCAGAACATCTACCTGCGCAGCCAGGCGGAGCGGATGGCGTGGCTGGCGCACCAGCTTCCGCAATTGCCCGGAAGCGGCATCGTTTACACGCTGACGGTGCGCGATGCGGACCACCTGGCCGAGTGGCTGAGATCCCGCGGCATCGAAGCATCGGCCTATCACGCGCAACTGGAGTCGCCGGAGCGAGTGGCCCTCGAGGACCGCTTGCTGAACAACCAGGTAAAGGCACTGGTGGCGACGGTGGCTCTGGGCATGGGCTTCGACAAACCGGACCTGGGCTTTGTGATTCACTTCCAGCGGCCTGCCTCTGTCGTGCATTACTACCAGCAGGTGGGACGGGCCGGCCGCGCGCGGCGG
>JAPKYU010000177.1 GCA_026394175.1 Acidobacteriota bacterium
GGCATCCACTGCGACACAACAGGGAGACCGCAACTGGGCCGCGGTGGCAGGCCTCCCATCCCCGCCGTAGCCTTCTTGACCGGTGCCCGCCACGGTGACTATGGCGCCCGGGGTCTGAGCCAGGCCGTCCCCTGCGGTCCCCACAAGGATGGACCAGAGCACAAGCCAGGCCGAGCGCGAACCGAAGCGAATGGTCATCAGAACCTCTCCGCCAACCCCGCCGGCTCCTCCTGGGGTGACCATCGAGCCGGCCAGCGGGCGGCCTCACCGCGTATCCCTAGCTGCCCATCCTCATCCAGCCTGAAACTTCCATTATGGCAGCCCGGCCCCACTTTCCGCCCCCCAGCTCTTCGCTCGGAGCACGTTGCGTGCCACTACGGCCACGAGGAGATGGAGGTCCGAAGACAAGCCGGGTTGGGGCAGAGGGCTGGGGGACACGACTCTTCTACCTGGACTTTATATAGACTATGCGGTGGCATGAAGAAGGTCGTCTTTGTGGCCGGTGCCAGGCCGAACTTCATGAAAGTGGCACCCGTATTGGCCGCCCTGGGCCACAGGCCGGTTCCCTTTCACCCCTGTCTGGTGCACACCGGACAGCACTACGACGAGCAGATGTCGGGCGTTTTTTTCGAGCAGCTCGGGTTGCCGCCCCCGGAAGCGTATCTGAACGTTGGGGGAGGCACCCACGGTATGCAGACTGGCCGGATCATGGAGGCCTTCGAGCGCTACTTGCTGGAGTTGGCGGACCGGCCCGCCGGGGTGGTGGTGGTCGGAGACGTCAACTCAACCGTGGCCTGCTCTCTGGCCGCCGTGAAGCTCCAGATTCCTGTCACGCACCTGGAGGCCGGCTTGCGGTCGTTCGATCGCACCATGCCAGAAGAGATCAACCGGATCGTGACGGATGTCATCGCGGACCTCCTCCTGGTCAGCGAGCCTGCCGGGGAGACTAACCTCTTGCGCGAAGGCATCCCGGCAGGCAGAATCCGGTACATCGGCAACGTGATGATCGACACCCTGCTCCGGGAGTTGCCGGCGGCGCGGGCGTTGTGCGTGCCCCGCAAGTTTGGGCTGGAGGCTGGCGACTATGCGGTGGTCACGCTTCATCGGCCGAGCAACGTGGACGACCCAGAGCGCCTGTGTTCGTTGATGGCGTTGCTGTGGAACCTGGCCCGGCGCTTCCCGGTGGTTTTCCCCGCTCATCCGCGGACCCGCCAGCGGCTGGAGCAGTCCGGACTCGCCGAAGCCCAGCCGGTCGGCGCGGAGCTGCGGATCCTGGAGCCGCTCCCCTACCGCGAGATGCTGGGACTTCAAGCCGAGGCTCGGGTGGTGATCACCGACTCGGGCGGCATACAGGAGGAAACGACGTTTCTGGGCGTGCCCTGCCTGACGATGCGCCCCAACACGGAGCGGCCGATCACGGTGAGTGACGGCACCAATACGCTGATCCCTGGCGATCCGGGCGAAGCGGAACGCTGGGTGCAAGAGATTCTGGCGGGCCGGTACAAGACCGGGCGGCCGATCCCAGGCTGGGATGGACGGGCCGGGGAGCGAGCTTCAGATGTCCTGGTGGAGGCCTGGGGGGGCTGAAGCGCCGGACCGCGGCAGGCCGGATCAACTCCCGTGGCCCGGAGCCGGAATCCGTACGCGGTTCTTTTCTACCGTCCCCACCGAGCGGAGGTGCGCCAGGGTGTCCGGATCATACCAGCGCAAGGCTCCGTAGCGCTCCGGGTGGGCGTTGAGTTCAAGGAACATCGATCCGCCCGGGCGCAGGCGCCCGAGCGCATCCTGGATGAAGAACCGCCACTCGGGCGCGCCCCACTCGTCGGGCTGCCGGTGGCGGTTGAAGCAAATCCAAAACGCCGTGATGAGGTCGTACTGGCCCTCCAGGGCCAGCGGCGCCATCCGCTCGATGGTCAGCGGCGAGGCCAAATGGCGGCATCCGAGCGCCTCGAGGATTTCCCCATAGACGCGCCGCTCGACGGGGGAGAAGCCTGACTCCGGCAGGTCCACCCCGCAACACTCATGACCGAGGGCGCGCGCCACGGCCAGGAAATAGCCGGGGCCGCAGCCCAGATCCAGAATCCGCAGGCCGGTTTGGGCGTGGAGCCCCAGAGCGGCCGCGCGGTGCACGTTGAACGGCAGCCAGAAGCGGTGGTCGGCGTATTTGGCCGCGCTCACGGGGTCGGCGCGGTAGGCCGGCTGGAGCTCGCGCCGGAGGCGGTCGATCCGGTCCAGATCGGCAGTCCGGGCGATCAGGCTGGTGACCTTGAGCAGGGCGGGGGAACGATACCGCCGGAGCTGCCAGGAGAGCTTCTGGATCTCCACCCAGCGGGCCAGGGGACGCGGCAGCAGCGCCAGCAGAACTTCCCGCATGTGGGCTATTCTCGTACTACCTTTCCTGCTGGGACTGGAAGCCCCGCCCACTCCCGCCGCACGGCGGCCTCCAGGCCGAGGGCCAGGCCCGCCAGGATATAGAGGGGGCCCCCAAGGGTGATATTCAAGAACAGTCCATCGACCAGGACGATGACCAGTGCCACCTGTAGGTAAAGCGCCGCGTCGCGCACGAGCTGGTGTTGTGGCCCGCCGCCGGCGGCCGCGAGCTTGCGGGTCCGGGTCAGGCAGTGGTAGACGCTGCCGAGGAGCCAGAGGAACAGCACCAAGCCCGGGATACCGGTCTCGCTGGAGACCTGCGTGTACATGTTGTGGGTGCCGTGCCAGGCGCCCCTGTGGCCCTCGAGGCCGGACTTCTCTGCTTCGGCTTCCATGAACATTCCCGGCCCGACGCCTACCAGCGGATTTTTCAGCGTGATGAGGACGCTCTGCCAGAACAGGTAGCGCCGGGATTGCGCGGATTCCACTGCCACCCGCGCGCTGGTCTGCTCTTCTTCCGTTTGGGCGCTCGGGATTTCATCCAGTTCGAACCAGGTGGTCAGCCGCCGGAGCGCCGCTTGCGGCGCCGCGATCAGCAGGACAGCCCCCACCACGGCGCCTACTACCAGCAACTTCATCTTTTGCCTTGGGGCAATATGCCAGAACAGGAAGAGCATCCCGGCCACGAAGGCGACCAGGCCGCTGCGCGAAGCCGTCCGCAGCGCGCTCCACAGAATGAGAAGGCCCAAGCTGAGCGGCAGAATTTTCCCGATCCACGAGGCATGCTTGGCCTTCAACCAGAGCAGCGGCAAGCCGGTCAGGATGTAGAGGCAGAAGAAATTGGGGTCCCCGAGCGTGCCGCGCGCTACATCCACCTCCAGCCGCCCGCCCGCCTCGGTGCCGACCAGGCGCCCCATCAGGGCGGCTGCCCCCATGGCGAACCCGACGGTGTAAGTTAGGCGGAGGCTGTCCCGAACGGACTGCACCAAGGCGGTCATGATCACCAGCACGAGCAGGGTCTTAAGAAAACCGATGACCACTTGGGCGCTGCCGCCCCGCCACCGGCTGAAAGGAGTGACGAACGCCAGCCAGCCCACGAAGATCACTACGAGCCATCCAGAACGCGTTTCCAGGACCCCCAGGAGGCGTCCGCTCAACAGTGCCACCACCAGCAGCACTGCGGCCAGAACCAGCATGGGGCGCAGGCGCCATGCCATGAGCTCGGGTAGCCGGCTGGCAAACAGGAAAACGTATAGCGCCGTCAAGTAGAAGGCGGCCCGCAGCAGCGAACTGGTGGCGGGCGGGGAACCCGCGCGAGAGGGGTGCGGCGGTTCGGCTGCCCCAGGGCTCCACGCCCGGCCTGACATGATCCCACGGTTTGGAGGCATGAATTCAGCCTCGGATCTGGGCAGCCAGCAGAGGCCCGCTGCTCAAGCCGTCTCGCGGCGTACTTCTCGAATGACCTGGGCCGGGTTGCCTACGGCTACCACGCCGGGAGGAAGCTCTTTGACGACCACCGCGCCCGCCCCTACCGTGGTTCCGGACCCGACTGTTGCCATTATGACGGAGGAGGCCCCGATCCAGCAATCTGCACCGATTTCAATGGGTTCGAACACCCCGCCGCCGATCTGGCCGGCGGGGTCCCGCGCGTGCTGGCGGCGCCCGCTCAAGACCTGTACGTAGGAGGCGATCTGGGTGCGATCTCCGATCCGGCACTGCCCGAGGATGCAGTAGGGGCCGATGTATACGTGGCTGCCTACGGCGGCCTCGCGGTGGGCAAAGAAGGAACCGAACGAGATACGGCTGGAGAGGGCGCAGCGTTGCAGGGTGAGCTTATAGAACGCGATCCGGACGTAATCGCCCACCAGGCCGGGGACCAGGGCACAGGCCTGGGCGAGCATCGTGTACAGCCAGGCGCACCGCCCGAACCCGGTGAGCGTGGCCAAGGGCAGAACCAGTGCTACGCACACCCACCGCGCAACCAACTTGGCGATTGCTTTCAGGGATTGCATTGATCAGCCTCCTTATCCGCGCGCCTGCTGCCCCGGCCGCGGGACCACTCCAAGGGAGGACCGCGGGAACAGAAACCGTCTTCTGTTCTGTTCGGCGGCGGCGGGCAGCTTTCGCTGCGTTTCGAGGACGCGACCGAGGGGGCGGAGCGGCGGCTTCATTTGGAAAACACGATGTGGATCCAATTGCCGTGCGGCCTGACAAAGGCTCGCTGTATCCGGTTTATCCTAGCGGCGGCCGCGGAACACATTTTGCGCCAAACGGGCCGCTCAGCCGGTGGGGGCACGAGTCTGGCGCCGCAGTGAACACAGGGCTCCTCCTGGGCGTATGTCCCCCACGGATTGCCCGCCCAATCCATGAGGGCTGTAGAAAGCCAGTTGGCGTGCTCCCTGTTGACTCCCACAAAGGATTTCCGAATGACCCTGAGCGCTGGAAAGAGCGTGCGGAGGCGCGCCTCGTCGAAAGCATGCACATGCCCCCACGGGGAATTGTGTTTTGCGCACGTCAGGCAGGTTGTACGGCCTACTCTGGTGTCCTGCCTGTAGGGTACGCCGATCACTATCTCATGCTTGGCCACCCGGGCCATCTCTCTACACGCTGTGGCCACGGCGGGGATGTGCTCCAGCACTTCCGCGCAGAAGACGCAGTCGAAAGCTTCATCGGGGAACGGAAGGTTGGTGGCGTCTCCTGCGACCTTAGTAACACGCTCCCATGCGAACACCGGCATCGTCAGATCCAGGGCAGTAACTGCCGGGAAGTACTGGGGCAGAAGCCTGGAGAAGTGGCCGTCTCTAGCGCCGAGGTCCAATACGGAGGTCCTCCCTCGCGGGAGGATACGGAGGAGATCTGCGGTGCGCTCTTTCTCCAGGGCCGTCGCACGGTACTCGGAAAGGTCCATCACCTCACCGGCCTCTTGGGCTTGGCTTCCGGCCTTGATCCCCCTCCGAGGCCCCGGCCAGCCGGACGTAGTAGTCCTCCAGGAGCGGGATGGTCTTGTGAATCTCGAAGCGCTCTGCGCAGCGCTCAAACCCTCGGCGCCCCATGGCGCGGCGGAGGTTCTCGTCGGAGAGCAGCCGGATGATCGGGGCCGCGAAGGCCTCGGCGGTGCGCTCGCGAACCAGGTAGCCGGTGACGCCCTCCTCGATGGCTTCCGCGTTGCCTCCCACGTCGGTGGCCACCACGGGGAGCCCCGCGGCCATGTATTCGAGAATGGCGTTGGCGAACCCTTCGCTGTGCGAAGACAGGCATCCCACCGACATCCGCGCCAGGTGGTCCACGACCTGCCCGCGCCCGTCGGAAAAGAACACCTTGCCCGCCAGGCCTAACTGGCCCGCCAGCCGCTGGAGTTCGTCGCGCAGAGGGCCGCGGCCCACCAGCAGGAAGGCGGCCTCCGGGACCGCTTGGGCCACCAGCCGGGCGGCCTGGAGAAACAGGGCGTGGTCTTTGACCGGGCGAAAATTGGCGACCATCCCCACCACCTTGGCCTGGCTGGGGAGGCCCAGGGACTCGCATACCCTGGGGTCGCCGCGCTGCGCGGCATACGCCTCCATGTCCACGCCCTGATAGATGACATCCACTTTGCCGAGCGGCAGCTTCTCCGCCGCGCAGACGATCTCCCTGGCGCCCTCGGAGTTGACCATGATCCGCGTAGTGAACCGGTTCAGAAAGCGAAACAGGGCCAGGTAGAAGGGCGTGTACCAATACCCGGTGTTCAGCCGGCAGGTAATGATCGTCCGGCAGCCCGCCAGGCGCCCGGCCACTACCCCGAAAATGGAGGTGTTGACCATGAAAGTGTGGACAATATCCACTTGATGTTGTTGAAGATAGTCCCGAAAGCGCAACAGTTGCCGCAGGCCGTTGGGGGAATGCAGCCGGGGAAGCGGGAACACCGCGACCTGGGCGCAGCCGGCCAGGCTGTCCAGTTGCGGGCTGGCCTCCAAACAGCATACATGCACGGCGAAGCGATCCGGGTTGAGGCGCTTGGCCGTTTCGGCTACTTGCCGTTCGGTCCCGGCATCATAGGCCACCGTGTCCACCAGCAAGCACACACGGATCTTTGACATGTGACCTACCGCCATTCTATGCAATCGCCCGCCGCGGTCGCGCGGCTTGACACCCCCTTTGCGGCCTCCGCATGATGGGTCATATGGCCGCAGAGGCGGCACCTTCTGACCCGCACCCTGGCTGGGCGCCCATGAGCCCCCAGGGAGATCCGCTCCCGCCGGGGGAGTGCCTTTGATGGCCATTTCGGCCTTTCGTTCCGGACTGCTGTCGGGCGTGCGGTGGACCGCCGCCGCCAATGTGGCGCTGCTCGGCGGCGGCCTGATCCAGACGATGATCCTCAGCCGGGTGCTGGAGCGCAAGGACTTCGGCCTGGTCGCCATGGCCAGCGTGGTGCTGGCCTTCCTGCAACTGTTCGCCGACGTGGGGCTCAGCAACGCCTTGGTGGCCAAGCAGGATCTATCGCCCCAGGCGCAGGACGCCGTCTACTGGACCAACCTCCTGAGCGGCCTGCTCATGAGCCTGGTGGTGGGGGCTTCGGCCTCGTTGCAGGCGGCGTTCTTCTCCCAGCCGGAGTTGACGCCGTTGGTCTGGTGCATGGCTCCCGGGTTTCTCATCACGGCCGCCGGGCAGCCCTTCGCCATGATTGCCCGGCGGGAATTCCGGTTCCGCCGCGTGGCCATGGGAAACATCATTGCCGCGCTGACGTTGCTGCCCGCCAGCGTAGGGCTGGCGCTGCTGGGGGCGGGGCCGTATGCGCTGGTGTTCAGTTCGCAGATATCCGTCCTGTCGCGGGTGATCTACTACATGGCGGCCGAGCGGAGGTACTGGTTTCCGCGGCTGCCTTTCCGCTTTCGAGACTTGCGCGGGCTGCTCCAGTTCGGCCTGTTCCAGACCCTGGACCGTCTCTGCTCCCACACCTGGCGCAATATCGACTACGTGCTGGTCGGCAGATTTCTTGGCCCCGACCCGTTGGCCCTCTACCGGCTGGCCACCGAACTGCCGGTGCGTCCCATGTCTTTCATCACCCCGCTGGTGAACACGGTGGCGTTTCCGGCCTTTGCCCGCAAGCAAGCGGATCGGGAGGCGGTCCGCCGCGGGGTGCTGGAAATCACTCGTTTTCTGGCCACCGCGGTCTTCCCCATGTTGTTCGGGATGGCGGTGTCCGCACCCCTGGTGATCCCGGTCATCTTCGGGCCCAAGTGGACCGGAGCCATCCCTCTGGTCCCGATCCTTTGCCTGTTGGCCGCCACGCGTCTGCTGTCCAATCCTGTGGACAGCATGTTGCTGGGGCTGGGGCTGGTGAGACTGAGCTTTGTCTGCAACGCCATCCTGGCGGCGCTGGCCGTGCCGGTCTTCGCGGTCTGCGCGACCATCAGTGTCCAGGCGGTGGCCTGGGCCGCAGCGCTGATCTACCTGTCCGTATTCATTGGCAGATGGCGGGCCGTGTTCTGGCGCCCCATCGGCCTGGGGCCGAAAGCCTACCTAGCGGTGCTGGCCAAGCCGGTGGCGTTCTCCTCGATCATGGCTGGCGCGGCCTGGCTGACGATGGTCGCTACGGCGGGGCGGATAGCTTTCCTTCCCGCCCGGCTAGCCCTTACTGGGGCCTCTGGGGCCCTGGTCTACCTGGGCCTGCTGCGGGCGTTCGACTGGCCGTACGTGACTCAGCATGTCGGGCTTCTTCTCCGCCGCGGGCCGGCTCCCGCCGGGGCCGGAGAGGAATCGGACCGAACCAACGGGGTATCGCCGTCGGCGCTGGCGACTGATATTCTGGAAGATGTTTCCCCACCCCCATCCCGCCCCCTCAACCCCAGTTGACCCCGGGCCGGCTCCCTTGAGAATTCTTTACATCCTGCGCGGCTTGGTGCCTCCCCCCATCAACGCACGGCGGGACGCGTGCTGGTATCTTTCCCACGCGCTGGAGGGCGATGTGCTGCTGCCCGTTTGGTGGGGCACCGAGGAAGCCGTGCGCCAGAAACTGGGCCCGCAGTCTTGCCCCGTCCACACCGTGGGCCGGTTCCGTTACCACTTCCTGCTGGCGGGCCGCTTTCAGGGGATCCGGCAGAAAGTGGAAATGTTTCGTTTCTTCCTGCGGATGGGGCGCCGGCTCCATCGCGCGCACCGCTACCACTGTATCGTCGTCTACGGGCACATGCTGACGGCCCTGGCGGGGGTGCTGCTGAAGCTGCTCACCGGGGCGAAGCTCATGGTCGAGATCGTGACCGACCCGCGCCGGGTTCACATCATGTACGCCAAACGGGGGCCTTTCATCACCGTCGCCAGCCGTTTCATGCAGCTTTTCTCGGATCTCCTCCTGCACCTGGCGGTGCTGGCCTGTGACCGGGTCATGCTCCGTTATCCCGGCCAGTTGTCGTGCTATCCACTGCTGCGGCGTGTCCCCGCTTCGGTTCTGCATGGCTTCGTGCCCGTTTCTGAAATCGTGCCGCAACCCGAGCCGGCGGAGCAGTACGTGCTGCTGGTGGGATACCCGTGGTACGTGAAAGGGGCTGACCTGCTCATCCAGGCGTTCCGGCGGATTGCCCCGGAGTTCCCGGAGGTCAAACTGAAGCTGCTGGGGCACTACCCGGACCGGACCGAGCTGGAGGCGCTGGCTGGAGATTGCCGGCAGATCGAGTTTCTGAAGGCCCGTCCCGGCCCCGAGGCCTTGCAGATTATCGCCGGCGCTCTCATCCTGGCCGTACCCTCCCGGACCGAGGGGGTAGCGCGGGTGCTCATCGAGGGAATGAGCGCCCGGAGAGCGATTATTGCCTCGGATGCCGGGGGGATGCCCCACTACGTCCAGCACGGCCAGAACGGGCTGTTGTTCCGGTCTGAGAACGTTGCGGAGCTGACCGACCGGTTGCGTACGCTGCTGGCGGACGGGGAGCTGCGGCAGCGGCTGGCCGACAACGGTTTTCACTTCGCGCATACCCGGCTCAACGAGAACGCCTACGCCGAGGGGTTTCACCGGGCAGTCGCCTTAACGGTCTCCCCGCCGTGAGCGCCAGCTTGTCTGGTTCCTACAGTTGGTCCAGCAGTTCCGCAAGCTGGCGCGTCTGGGCGACGGCGTTGAAGCGTTCCTGAAACCAGGGGCTGGCTTCGACGGGCGTGCTAGGCAGGTGCAGGAAGGCGCTGATCTTGGCGTCAACGGCTCCCGGTGTTTCGTCCGGATGCACACAGCAGAAGGGGATTCCCGCCTGGCTGAGGATCGCCTCCACCGCCGAATGGCGGGGGACCAGAGCCAGAATGGGACGGCCGATCGAGAGGCACTCGAACAGCTTGGCGGGCACCTCCAGGGCGGCTTGCGGCTGGAGCAGCAGGAGGCCGTCCGCCTGCTGCATGATCCGGTGGGCCTCCTCCTGCGGGACTCTCCTGGGGATGAACTCCAGCCAGCCCTCTTGAGCCGCGGTGTTCATGAGGGGCTCGGCCAGCCCCGCGACTCCCCCCACCTCCCCCACCAGCAAGACCCGCGTGCGGCAGGCCCCGCGGTCCTGGACCGCCCGCAGCCGAGCCAGTGACTCCAGAATCAGATTGGGGTTTCTCCCGCCATACAGTGAGCCGGCATGAACCAGCAAGCGGTATGCGCGCGCGGGGATCGGCAGAGCGGAAAGACGAGCTCCGGGATCGAAGCCGTTCGGGATCACGTGGATCTTGCGCGCCGCGAAGGGGTAGGCTTTCCGATAGGCTTCCGCGGTCTCGTCCGTGTTCACGATCACCGCGCGGGCTTGGCGGAAGACGCCGTTTTCCAGGAAAGCGTAAGCGGCGCGCTGGGGACCTGACAACAGGTGGCGCAATTGGCCGACGGTGATCGGATCGCGGAAGTCGGCCACCCAGGGGACTCGCCGCCGGCAGACCACTCGCCAAGCCGCCAGATGCACTCCCAGCGGGGGGTAAGTAGACAGGAGAGCTACGGGGATGTGCCGGTGCTGGTCCACCACGGCGCGGGCAGCTCGGGCGGCCGGCCCGGACCAGGCCAGCCCCACCGCCGCGGGGAAGCAATACTTCCGCAGCACCCGCTCCACCTGGGCGGCCATCGGTAGCCTGCCGCGCTCCTCTCGGCGGCGCTCCCAGAGCTCTCCGACCCGGTCAGGAATGCACTCTACTTCGGGAGCGCCGGGGCCGACCGGGGGGGAGGCGGTGATCACATGGGGCGAATAGCCGAACTGTGGGAGGTACTTGAAAAACCGAAAGGGCCGCGCGGCGCCGACCGCGCTTCCCGGCGGGAAGTGGTAAGCCAGGATGACCAAACGACGAGGTTGCATCAAAAAGAGGGGATGCCCCGGGCAACCGAGTCCTGATAATATCCTGGCACTGTGGCAATGATCAACCCTGGGGGACAGCAGCCCCGCAAGGATGAGAGTGGGGGACAGGCCGAGGCCCCCTGGGGCCGCCTCCTGATTCTGGGGCCTCATGATATCTGCGATCCGAGCAGCGGCGCCGAGCTGCGCAGCTATCATCTGGCGCGGCAACTGAGCGCCTTCCTGCGGGTGGTCTACCTGTTTTTCCGGCGCGAGGCCGGCGGCGAACTTGAGCGGAGAACGCTGCCGGGGCTGGGAGGCGATCCGCTGGAAGCATGGCGGATGCCCCGTCCCCGGATGTATACCCTCCCCAAGCTGCTCGGTGGGTTGTTCGGCCGGACTCCGCTTACCCTGATCAACTACACCTGCCCGGCCATGCGGGAGACCCTGCGGGAGGTTTTCCAGCAGCGCCGCTTCGACTTTCTGCACATCGAGGGCGTCCACATGTCCGGTTATCTGAAGGGGGTGCTCTCCCGGCCGGACCGGCCGCGGGCGGTGGTGGGCGACTGGCACAACGTGGAGTCCGAACTGCTGCGCCAGTATGGCCGTCACGAGGGCTCCCTGGCCCGCCGGCTGTACGCGGCCCAGACGGCGCCGAAGACCCGGGCTGCCGAGCGGGCGTTTTTGCGGCGGGCCGAGGCTCATCTGGCGGTGAGCGAGTGCGACCGGCGTACGCTGCTCGCGCTCGAGCCGCGGGCCAACGTTTGGGTGGTGGAGAACGGGGTGGACGTGGAGTTTTTTGCGGAGCCCGACCGAGCGGAGCGGCGGCGGTTCCGGGTGTTGTTTGTGGGAGCCATGGACTATCACGCCAACGTGGAAGCGGTGGCGCGGTTCGCCCGCGAAGTGTGGCCCCTGGTGCGCGGGCGGCCGGGGCTGGTCCTCACCATCGTGGGCCGCTCTCCGGCGGCCAGTGTCCGGGCGCTGGCGGATATGCCGGAGGTGGAGGTGACCGGAACGGTGGCCGACGTCCGGCCCTTCTATCGGGAAGCGCTGGTGCAGGTGGTTCCCTTGCGCATCGGCGGAGGCACGCGCCTGAAGATCCTGGAGAGCATGGCGGCCGGAGTTCCGGTGGTCACGACCGCGCTGGGAGCGGAAGGACTGCGCGCCCGGCCGGGGGAGGATTACCTGCTGGCCGAATCGCCCGAGGATTTCCGCGACTGCATCGGCCGCCTGGCGGAGGACGCGGAGCTGGCGCGGCGCCTGACGGAGTCGGCCCGGGACTTGGTGCGGCGCCAGTACGATTGGTCGGTGGTGTGTGCCCCGCTGCGAGAGATCTATGCGGGGCTGGCGGCTCACCGAGCGCCGGAGTGAGGCGGCGGTCTCCGCTGGCCCCGGCGCGCCAGCAGCCACAGGCGCAGTCTGAGCCAATGCTCGCCGCCAGCGGCCTTCACCAGCTTCTTGGCGTTCCAGAAGGCGTAGCTGCGCAGCCGCGGCGCCATCCGTCCGGAAACCAGGGCGGCGGCCCGCTCCGGCGTCACTCCCTGCTGAAGGCCGAAGCGACCCAGCGCCAGACAGCCTCCCACGGTCCAGGCGCGCACCACCGGCTCCGAGGTGAACAGAAACCGGATGCCGGCGCGCGCCGCGGCCTCGGCCACGGCGCGCGAATAGAACCCTGCGGGAACGGAGGCGGCCGCGACCGGCTGGCCGAGGATGGCCCCCAGCGCCTCCGTGCTCCTGGTCCATTCCTGCGCCAGTTGCTGCGCCGTGCAACGCGACATCGCCGGCGGGTGGGAAGCCGAATGGCTTCCCAGCACATGTCCCAGACGGCTCAGAGCTCTGATCTCCTCTGCGCTCAGGAACCCCGGTTGGCCGATGTAATCCGTGGTCACGAAGAAGTGGGCCTTCCAGCCGAGTTCGGCCAGCAAAGGCGCAACCACCAGGAAGGCGCTGGCGCCGCCATCATCGAAGGTCAGCAGGACCGGGAGTCCGCTCTCCCGGTCCGCCTCCAGTTCCCAGACGCGCCGGGGCGCACTCCTCAGTGCTCCCGCCAGGGCGGACAAGTGCCGGCGGAATTCTCCGGTGGTCAGTTTGTAGACGTCGGCGTCCGGACCCCGGAATCCGCTGGCCTCGAAGCGGCCGGGCTCCACGACGTCGTGGTAGAGAAGGCTGACGGCCTTCATGCCCCGGTCGCGCTCCGGCCGGCCCGGCGCGCGTGGCGCTTCCAGCGCCAGTAGGCGCTGAGCCAGGGCTGCCCCCAGGCGCGGGACGGCAGGCCCGTTGTATCCAGGGGCTCCGCCGCGCCGGCCAAGATCTCCAACAGTCTGGCCCGCAGGCCGTCAAGATTGTCGAAGACCGCGCGGTGCTGAATCACCACATGGGATTCCCGCCGCTCATCGAACCGGCCGCGGTAGTGGCCGTACACCGGGCCCGTATCGACGCCGGCATCCACTTTGAGCAGCGTCAGGCCCACGTGGTCCAGGTCCCGCCGGGTGAGCGCCCAAAAGCAGCCGTGCGCGTTCCGGTACTGCGGGCAGATGCCCGGGTGCATCACGAAAGTCCCTCGCGAGGGCAAGCTGAAAATGGCTTCCTTGAGGATGTGTTTACAGCGCGCGATCATCAGCTCGGGACGGGTTTCGGATAGAAGCTGGACCACCGCGGGAGCATTCGGCGTCTGCACCTCGAGGATCCTGGTGCTGCCGGGAAGCGGCCCGAACTTCCGTTCCAGTTCCTGCCACCGCGCCTTTTCCCAGGCCCGGTCCCGGGCGGCCAGGAAAACGCGGTAGTAGAGGCGGAAGGCCGCCACGTCCAGGAAACGGAGCCAACCCGTTCTCCGGATCTCGCGGCGGACCCGCCTCCACCACCGCCGTTTGGGGTCCCGGACGACAATGAGCGCCGCCAGATCGGTGAAGGAAGCCAGCCACCGCGCCAGCCCGAAGCGGTTCAGCGGCTCATCGGCCTGGCAAATCAGAGCGGTCCTACCCCCCGCGTGCGCCTTCCCTGCCGACATAACCTCGCATTTTCGTTGCCGCTTCCTGGCTGGGTCCCAGTATACACCCAACCGTCTGGGAGACCGTTTCGTTCACCCCGGAGGCGGATTTATTTCTGTTCGCAATGCAGGGACTTGCCCGCCGCCCCCGCGCGGCGGGGGAGAACCGGCGGCCTACCATGGGGACGCGCAGGACATGCCTGCGGAGCTACCCATGCGCTCTACGATCCTACCCCTGAGTTTGTTGCTGCTGGCGCCAGCCGCGCCGGCGCAGACCCAAGTCAATCTCGGCCGCCAGTCCAAAAACGTGGACTTCAGCCAAGCCCCTTTTACCCGGCCGGTGCAAACCGGCGGCAACTTGCCGGCTACTTGCACGGTCGGTGATCTGTATTTCCACACCGGGATGGAGGCAGGCAAGAACCTGTACGGCTGTACGAGCACCAACACCTGGCTGGGGCTGGGGCTGGGAGGCGGGGCGGTGGCGCTGGCGACGCAAAACGAAGCCGAGCAGGGGATTGAGAACACGCACTACATGAGCCCGCTGCGCTCCGCCCAGGCGATCACGGCGCAGTGCGCGCTGCCCGCGCAGAGCGGCCACCCGGGCAAGCTCCTCAAGACGGACGGAAGCGCCGCCACCTGGACCGCTCACCTCACCCTTTCGCCCTCCGCCGCGCAGACCATCGACGCGGCCACTGGCTCGATCACGGCGGATGCCCTGAACGTCCGGATAGATCCCAACAGCAACTACGCCCTGACCAGCACGCCGACCATCGCGGACGGGCTGGACGGCCAACTGCTGTTGATTTCCAACAACAGCGCCAGCTACTCCGTGACCCTTCAGGACGAAAGCTTCCTGGCCAACTCCAACCTGCGGCTGGGTGGCAGCAACGTCACCATCGTCCCCCGCGGGTCGCTGCTGCTGGCCTACAACACGGCCTTGGCCTCCTGGGTGCGGGCCGACACCGTGGGCGGGGGCGGCGGTGGGGGCGGGATCACGTCGCTCAACAGCCAGACCGGGACTGCCCAGACCTTCGTCACCGGCGCTTCCGGGACGAACTTCAGCATCGCCAGCGCCGGCGATACGCACACCTTCAACTTGCCCGAGGCCGGGGCTAGCGCCCGGGGCGTGGTTTCCACCACGGCCCAGACGTTCGCCGGCAAAAAGACCTTTTCCCCGACTTCGGCCAGCGCGGGCCTGAACGCGGGCAGCGCCACCTCAGATCCTTCCTCGCCCGCCAACGGAGACACGTACTACAATTCCTCGACCCACAAGTTCCGCTGCTACCAGAACGGGGCCTGGACCGACTGCATCAGCAGTGCGGGCGCGGGCACCCGTATCGACTACCTGAGCTTCCCGGCGGCCAACTGCCAGATGGGCGCCGCCACGACCGGGTTCGCGCTGCCCGCAAGCAACTACCCCTCCGCGCAATGCGTCAGCGGAACGAACACCACATACGGCACGCTGGCGTTCGCCGAGAACGGCGCCGGAGCGGCCCAGTCGGTGCAATACCACTTCCCACTGCCGCCCGACTGGACGGGCGCTATCGACGTGGACGCGCGCTGGCGCACCGCGGCCACCAGTGGTGACGTGGTGTGGCAGATCCAGACCGCCTGCGTGGCCGACGGCGAGACCGGGGATCCGGCGTGGAACGCGGTCCAGAAGGTCACGGCCGACACCGCGAAGGCGACTGCGCTACAGTGGAATGATGTGACGCCATTAACGGGGCTTGCCGTCCCCGGCTGCGCGGCAGGAGAGGAGCTGCTGTTCAAGTTCTTCCGCGACGCCACGGACGCCGGGGACACCCTGGCGGCAACCGCGGAACTGATCTGGCTGCGCTTCACAGTACGGAGGACGCAATGAGGCGAATCCTGACCGCATTCCTTCTCGCCGGGCCGCTGCTGGGCCAGTTGCAGGAGATTTCCCGCGCCTACCTGAGTTACCCCACGATCTACGGGCAGAACTCGTCGATCATCACCTGCATCCTGAACGACGTGGCGGCGAATGACATGTGCGCGATGGTGTTTCACATGTCCGCTACGGGCAACGTCACTGACGTCGGCTGGCGCACTGGGACTGTCACCTCGTCGCAGTCGCTGACGATTCGGTTAGAGACCGTGGACAGCGGTACGGGGCTGCCAACCGGCACCCTGTACCATGCCAACGCCACGGCGACCAGGGCCTCACTAGTGGCGAACACGGAGTACTCGGAAACCTTCACCGCGTTCGGGGCGAACAAGGGGGATCTGGTCGCCCTGGTGTTCCAGTTCACCGACACGGCAGGCAATCTCCAGGTCGTGTACGGGGCAAACCTGTCGCACTACATCTATTGGGGGTACGGGATCACCAAGGACGCTGGGGCGTGGGGATCTAAGAGCGCCAGGTCACATTGGGCCTCGATCACCGTAGACGGAGTCGAGCGCCCGCTCGGCCACCCTGGGTTCGCGGACGGGTACATAACCACCAGCACGAACTACAACTCCGGCTCGACGCAGAACGAATACGGAATCCGCATCGCGAGTTCGGCCTACACCGGCAGGGCCGCCGCCATCTACTGGTACGCCGCGACCACGTGCGCCGCTGGCAGCGCCTACAGCGGCAGGATCTACGATTCGACCGGTACTGAGATCGGCGCAACGGCTGTGTACAACTGCGCAGAGACATCGGCCAGCGCCGCCCGCTTCACCATGCCTCTGCTAACCCCGGTCGTCATCGTGCGAGGGATGCAGTATGATGTAACCATGCGCGCTGAGAACAGCAGCAACATCACGACCGCTCGAATGAACTTCGGCTCTCAGGCGCGTATGGCAGTCATGGCGGAGTACGGCGACGGCATCTACCAGGTGACCAAAGGCTCAGGGGGGACGACAGACCGGGCGTATCGGCCGGCGGTGCTGTTGCTCTTGGACGCGATCTACGTCGGTTCGGGCGGATTTGTGGTGACACAATGAGACGACTGCTCATTCTCCTGCTCGCGGGTGCGGCCTGGCTTGGGGCCTATGAGCACCGTATCCGTAACCGATTTGGTGGAAGCTACATCTACCGGGGCTACACTACCCAAGTGATGATCCAGCACGACTGGAGCGAAGACGAGGGCACGTTCACGGTGGACCCCGTAACGGATCGGGTGACATCTGTTGGGCACACCCTGACAGAGCACGAGACGGTAAACCTAACGAGCAGCGGCGTGCTGCCCGGTGGGTTGTCGAACAGACCGGAACTGTACTACGTCTGCGACATATCGGGCGATACGTTCAGGTTCGGTTACTACGGCGGGGCCGCTTGCGATCCGGTCGGTTGGCAGGTGGACATCACCGACGCCGGAACCGGAACGCACCGGCTGGGGCACGGGCTGGACAACGGCCCTGTTCCCGATGGCGCTTGGCCTGTGTATTTGTTGACGCTCACAGGCGTGCCAGCGGGCGTGACCTACGAGGTCTGGTGTGAATCCGCACTCTGCCCAGCGGTCACGACTCCCGTGGTCGGTTGGTACTCCCGCAACGGCGCATCGTTTTTCATGCTCCGCTTCACCGCCAGCAAGACCGCCACCTTGGGGGCAGCGACAATCACGGCGACCGTTAATGCCATAGGAGAAACCCCGGACGAGACAGTATCGTTCAGCCTGACGGTGGAAGATCTGGTGCCCGTGCCGAGCCAACGGCCGGCGAGTTACCCGGCGCTTCCCCAGTTCGCCACTTGGCAGACCTCCCTTACGTCACTGGCTCTGCGCTGGTGCGATCCCACCAGCTACGCTACGGCGGCGTCCTCCATCGGCCCGGTGAGCTCCGGAGTGGAGAGTGGCATCTGGTTCTACGATGGCACTTGGACCTTCCGGCAAATCGCTCGGTACACCGGAAACGCAAACTGGAACAATTGCGCCGACTACCTCAACAACTGGTATCGTGATTATGTGCTGGCCAACAATGGCGGGATTCCTGGCTATAAGGTATTCAGTGCGGGTCTCAAGAGCAGTTGCGCCTCCTGTGACATGCGGAACCGCGTGGCCATCACCAAGATGACGGGTAGCTATGCGACCACACCCTGGGATTGGCGCATCCGTGAAAGCGCTTATGGGTTGGAAGCCAAGATCACCTATGAGCAGATCACCGGGACGCGCCATACGAACCTCATACGGAATGCCGAGAACCTGTTGGCCATGTTCGATGAGTTGTTCCGGGACGGCACCTGGACCTACCAGCACATCTACTGGGACGGTTTGGCGATGCGGGCGCTGATCCAATACTTCGATTTGACTGGCGATCAGCGCGTACCCAGGTACATCAAGATCGGCCTCGACTGGATCTGGGCAAACGCCTGGAATGACACGACCAAGAAGATGGTCTACAATCCGGCGAACTGGGGGCCGCGATGCGCCTACGGCTGCGCGGACACGGACGGCTGGGCGTGGACGGAACTCATCGGCCTCATCATCCCCGCCTCCGGCTGGTACTACTGGTACAGTGGGGACGACACGTATCGGCAGCGCGGTGACGAGTGGTTCCAAGCCCTCCCGCGCTGGCCGCGCTTCGATGGCACAGCCTCGAACGACCGGCTCACGATCCCCGCCCATGGCCTCTCGGTGGACGACCAGCTCAACATCAAAGCCCTGCGAGGCTACACCTTGCCGGGCGGCCTGGTGGGCAATCAGAACGTGTACGTCAAGGGCGTCGTGGATGCCGACCACATCACGGTCTGCTCGACCAAGGGCGGCGCGACGATCAACCTGACTTCCGATGGGACCGGATTCGTGGGGTTGAAGTGCAATTCCGGCACCTGCCGGGGCAACTACTCCGGCAAGATGTTCTCGCAGCAGTACCGCTGGTCCATAGCCTACGTGCAGTGGCGGCAGGGGCTGACCCCGTACGCACCGTAGCTCCGGGCGGCCGGCCTCAGGGCCCGGAGGGCGCCAAACCGGCGAGGACGCGCTCATAGAGCTGTGTCAGCGTCCGGCGGTAGGCCTCCGGCGTGTAGCGGGCGAGGACCTCCGCCTGGGCCTGGCGGGCCAGGCGGCGCGCCAGTTCCGGTTCCCGAAGCAGGCGCGCCAGCGCTTCCGCCATGGCCTGATGGTTCCCCCGGCTTACCAGCAACGCCGTAACCTGATCGGTGGCAATTTCCGGGACCCCTCCCACCGCCGTCGCCACCACCGGGATGCCCGCCGCCATGGCTTCCAACAAGACGTTCGGAGACCCCTCGCTGTGCGACGGCAGCGCGACCACCGTGGCGAGCGCATAGAACGGGGCCACATCGGCCTGATGCCCGCATAGAACCACCGCCCCGTCCAAGCCCTGCGCAGCCACCCGGGCCTGGATGACCGCCCGCTCGGGCCCTTCCCCCACCAGCACCACCCGCAACGGCAGGTCCGGATGATGGCGCCGCAGCCGGGCGGCCGCTTCGATCAGATCGACGTGACCTTTCTCGCGCGACAAGCGGCCCACGGCCAGCACCACGGCCGCATTCTCCGGTAAGTCATAGCGGGCCCGGAGGGCGGAGACCGACTCCGGCGTAGGGGGGCGGAACGGATGGACCATGTTGTGCAGGACCGAGATTCTTTGGGCCGGGATGCCGTAGCGCTGGATCTGGACCGCAAAGGCACCGCAGACGGTGACAATGTGCCGGGCGGCCGGCAGCGAAATCCGGTCTAACTGGTTGTAGCAGCGGACTTTCAGATCGCCCGCGGTATAGCCGTGGTGAAAGGCGACCCAGGGCAGGGTCCGCCCCAGGCCCGTCAGCCGGACCAGGAAATGAGACTTGCAGTGGTGCGACTGAAGGATGTCCGGCCGGTGGCGGTCCACCAGCGCACGCAACTGTGCGAGGACCCCGAGGTCGAAGCGCCTTCGCTCGGGGATCACTTCGACCGCGAGCCCGGCCTCTTGCGCGGCCCGCATAAAGGGATTCGGCTCAGGAGCGGCGCCGCGCAGGTAGGTGGCGATCGCCACGTCCACGGCCGGCAGGGCGCCTTCCGCGCGGCGCGCCCGGCGCGCAAATTCCATCAGGTTCTTGGCCGGTCCGGTGACGGTGGAGGCCTCCAGCAGCGCGAGAACTCGAAGCGGATGTTGCTGGTGCATGGCCGGGCCTAGTCGCGGGGAACAATCCCAATCATCCAGGTCATGGTGTGCCGTTGAGCCGCGGTTTGCTCATTGGCAGGCCATCTGCATCGGGCAGAAGTTGCAGCACAGCGGGACCTGAACACCCAATTCTATCCGGCGCTACGATCTGGAGCACCCGCCGCCATGCTATCCCGTCCGCCCCCCCAAACTCACAGATCTGATGGTTGTGGCGGCGGGCCACCATGGCGATTTCCTTCAGGCGCTGGACGTGTTCGGCCCTGTAACCGGTCCCCCGTGTCCTAGCTGCGCACGAAATCCCCACTACGCAGATCACCGCTAGTGTCATACGAACCAACCACAGTGGCGCCGGTCGGGCGCCCGCCCACCCGAGCGACACCATCGCGGCCAACACAAACAGCGGCGGGTATACGAGGCTGATATAGCGTGGGAACGGCGGGAGCACCCGATAGTAACTAAGACTGTAGGTCCCAAAATTCAAGTACAAGAACGGCAATATTGCCCAGAGCAACAGCAGCACCCAGGGCGCTTTGAACGACTTCCCACGCAGCACTGCTATTGCAGCTAGTCCTAGCGCCACCAGGGAGTGCAATCCGAAATGGACGTTAGGAAGGAGCATCATCCGTGGGTAGGCTTTCCAGAGCCGATAGGAGAGACCCGCATTGGCCGCGACCGCCATGGCACTGCGCTTGTGGACGGCCATGGCATGCAGCCGAAATAGCGGATCGCCGCTTTGCAGGAGCAAGGTGGAAGCCTTCGTTGAAACGCCAACGGCCGTAGTATGCAGCCGAAATAGCGGATCGCCGCTTTGGCTCCAATACCAAGCCAATTCCCCTGCCATCACGAAGGCGACGCCCGCTGCTAGCACAAACGCCAAGCGCCATTGCCGCCGCAGCAGCGCAAAGGCAAAAAAAGCCACTGCCACGAATCCCCCGGGTTCCTTGGTCAAATAGGCGAGCCCGAGGAGGACCCCCGCGGCCAACCCGAGGAGGCGAGAGTTCTGTGCTTCGGCGCGCAGGAACAGCAATGCTGCCGCCAGCAAGATGACCTGCAAAAATGACTCCGGCACTAGAACGCTGGCATACCGCACGTCCACCGGGAACGTGACCATAAGCAGTCCGGTGACCCACGCTGCCGACAGCCCGGACAGTCGTGCTGCTACCAGTGCCGCCAACGCCGCGGCCAACGACGAACAGAGCAACGGTAGCGCCACCGTAGTCCACTCGTGGATACCGAACAAGCCATAGCACACCGCGAGCGGCACGATGACGCCGTACCGCATGGCGTAATGATGCGGTTCCAGCCGGTAGGTTCCCTCAGAGATTTGCCGGGCGTACCCGGCATAGCCCAGATCATCCGATGCAATCAGGCCAGTGAAACAGGCGAGACGAACGACGAGTGCGGCGGTGAACACCGCGGCTGCCAGAATCACCCACTGTCTCCGCTCGACGCTCTCGCCGGTGAGGGGGGCAGACAGAATCGAGCTGGTCATGTCATTGACCTCCTGGGCCAGGGGGCCGCAGTCTCCCCCCTAGCTGTTCGGGGCGTGTTCGGAATTGCTCTCCTACCTCCCGGACACGGGGCGCGGGCGGCGCGGCTGTCCGGAGATCTTCCCCTAGAAACCCATCATCCCGGCCCCCCCCGGGGCTGTCAAGTGGGCTGGTCGAAACAGCTCGTACGGAGGCGGCGGGGCGTATAGTGGAAGTTCGGCTATGCCTCGGTTTTTGCTTGGAATTACCTCGCGCCTTGGGGAGGGGAGCGTCCTGCCGAAGCTGCGGCCGCAGCAAACCGCCAGCCTGGTCTTTGACCTCCCCGTCGCGGGACGGCGGTGCGTACTGTACCGCGTGGCGCACCGGGCCGGCCCGGGCGTGCGGCCTACGCTGGCGGGGGAAACAGGCCCTGTAGCGCCGGACCCGCGGACGATCACGATTAGCCTTGGGGACGATGCGGACGCGGTGGTGACTCTGGCGCAAGACAAACTGTCTGTGACGGTGCCGCTCTCGTGCGTGCGCCAGGTCTACCATCGCCGTGACGCGGAAGCCTGGTGGTTCTCAGACGACCCCCGGCTGCTGATCCGGCCCGGGATGTCGCTCGACGTGCGCTGGCTGCTCTGCCAGTTGGAGCTGGGCGCACATCCGGGGCCCTACACGCCCTGGCGGGAGATCCGCCGGATCCCGTTGGGGATGTCGCTCACAGTGGATGTGGCCAGCCTCGCTGCGCAGGAGGCTCCGACGCCCCTGTTGGAAGACGCCGGCGGCGCCTCGCCGGCCGGGGCGGCCACCGACCAGGTCCGCCTCGACGCCGTGGCGGAACTGCTCGACGATGCCATGCGCCGCGCTTGCCCACGCCGCCGCGGCGTGGTGCTGTTCAGCGGGGGAGTCGATTCGGGGCTGATCGCCGCGCGCGCGGCGGAAATGGGTTGGAAGGAATTCGTGCTGGCGCACTCCAGCCGGGGACCGCGGGACCTGGAAACCGAAAATGCGCGTCAAATGGCCGCCGCTCTGAAACTCCAGTTCCGCGCCTTCGAGTACCGGCCGGAGGACGCCATGACGCATCTGTCCGAGATGTTCGATGCCTACACCCCAGCCAACGACTTCTCCATGATGCCGACGTGGACCCTGGCGCGGCAGCTCCTCGAGGCCTTCCCGGAAGAGGACGTGGTATTGGACGGCACCGGCGCCGACGGGGTCTTTGGAGGCCTGGAGAAATGGAAGCAAGCCCGGCTGCTATACCGGGTGCCAGCGGTGGCGCGCAAAACCGCCGGCTGGGTGTATCGCGCGGGGCGCCTGTGGGCCCGGCCGGGGCGCGCCGAAAACGTGCTGCGCATCGTGCGGCGTTGCGCGCTGTGGCCCTTTCCGGCTTTCCGGGTGGTCTTGAATCCGCTGGGTGAAATCGCGTACCACGCGCCGCGTGGGGTCCGGCGCGAGGTGGCACAGGCCCTGCTCAACTGGCTCGACCGCGTCGCAGCTGGCTCGCCCCCCGCGGCCCGCCCCAAGTTCGTCGCGCTGGTGAGCGGCACGTGGCGAAGCTCAGAGAAGGCCGCGGCCGCGCTGGACAATGCGGGCGTGGCGCAGAGCTTTCCGTTTCACGATCCCAAGCTGCTGGCCTTCGCGCTCCGCGAGGTCACCACCTGGCCGGCCCATCTACGGGAGGGCAAGGGGTCTCTGAAACAGTTGCTCACCCGCAGCGTGCCCGCTGCGCTGGTGTACCGGCCGAAATCCGGGCTTTCCGTACTTCCGGTCCCCACCTTCGGCCAGCCAGGCTTTCTACGCGCCTTTGCGGAGGTCCTGGAGACCTCGGCCGGCCCGTTCGAGGGCTTGATCGACAGGCGTTTCGTGCGCGGTCTGTTTGAAGCCCTCGAGCGCCGGCAAGGACTGGCGTGGTTTACCTACGAGTTTGTGTGGGCCCTGGTCTTCGCCCACCACTGGATTACCCGCATCCAGCAGCACGCCACCGCGGCTTGAGGATGCCCCGAACATGATGAGCGCCGCTTCGCCCGGGGCCCGGAATCCGACCCCGGGCAGCGTCCTCGACCCGCGGGATTGGGACGCTTATCGCGAGCTTCTCCATCAGGCGGTAGAGGCCTTGGTCAGTCACGCCCGGGCACGTGCGGCCGCGCCGGTCTGGCAACCCGTCCCCGCGGAGCTCTTGGACTCCCTCGCCGGTCCCATCCCCCAATCCCCCAGGGAAGCCGCCGAGGTCTTCGATGAATTCCGGCGGCTGATTCTGCCCTACTCCGTGGGCAACACTCATCCGCGCTTTTTCGGGTGGGTTCACGGCACTGGTCTCGCCTCCGGATTGACGGCGCTGCTGGCCGAGGCCACGATGAACGCCAACTGCGGCGGGCGGGAGCATGCGGCCATCCACGTCGAGAGGGCGGTCCTCCGCTGGTTTCGAGATCTCTTCGGAATGCCCGAGACCACCTCTGGGATCCTGCTGAGCGGAACCTCGATGGCCAATCTGGTCTCCTTGGCTGTGGCCAGGGAACGCGCCCTCCGCCAGGATTCCCATGTGAACCGGGGGGAGTTACTCGCTCGCCTCCGGGTCTACGCTTCCTCCGAGGTTCATGGTTCCATTCAGAAGTCCGCACGTCTGTTGGGGTTCAGCCCAGAAGCGCTCCGGCTGGTGGCCGTCGATGCGGCCTGCCGCCTGCGGGTGGAGGAGCTGGAGTCCGCCATCGCGGCGGATCAAAAGGCCGGCCTCGTGCCCGCGGTCATCCTCGGCACGGCCGGCACGGTTCGCACGGGCGCGATCGATCCGCTGGCGGATCTGGCCGGAGTAGCCGCGAAAGCCGGCGCCTGGTTTCATGTAGACGGGGCTTTCGGCGCGCTCGGAGTTCTGGCGCCCAGCCTGGCTCCGAAACTCGCCGGACTCTCTCAGGCGGATTCGATCGCCTTCGACTTTCACAAATGGATGTTCGTGCAGTACGCGGTAGGCTGCGCGCTCATTCGCGATGGCGCCCTGCACCGGGCCACCTTCGCGAGCCCAGCCGACTACCTGCGGCGTGAGCAGCGCGGCACAGGGGCCGGTGCGGACTGGCCCTGCGATTTCGGTCCCGAGCTTTCCCGCCCCTTCTTAGCCCTGCGCATTTGGTTCGCTCTTGAAGAACATGGCATCCAGCGGTTCTCAGAGGCCATTGAAAGAAACGTCGCCCTCGCGGCCCATCTCGCCCGGCGGATTGAGGAGCACCCCGCAGAACTGGAATTGGGGAATGCGCCGGAAACCTGTGTGGTCTGCTTCCGCTACGCGAATCGCCGCGCCGGCGGCGCCGATTGGGATGCCGTGAACACGGCGATCGCTGTCGGCCTGCAAGAGGACGGGGTGGCCGTCTTGTCCATGGTCCGGTTGAACGAGGCCATGATGCTGCGTGCCGCGATCACCAACCATCGCACGAGCTTTGACGATATCGACTTGCTGGTGGCTGAGACGGTGCGCCGCGGCCGCCGGCTGGCCGGCTGAGAGCCGCCCCCATCACCCCACGAGGTTCGCCCCTCTACTGCGAAGCTGCTTGGCCCGCGCGTGCAGCGCCGGATGTTTGCGCAGCCAGTCCCTGACCCGCGCCCGGATGCGCAGGTGATAGCGCAGGCGGCTCGTAAACGGGAACCGCGCTCCCATACCATCTTTCATCGTAAAGATGCAGGGGTTGCACACCCCGCACGGACGGGAGTTCGCGCGCGGGCTGTGGCAGAACCAGGTCATCTGCAAGAACTCCTCGAACCCTTCTTTGCGCGCGATGGTTTGCATGTCCCGTTTAAACAAGCCAAAGACCGGGAAGTTGAACCATCTGAGCAGGGTGTGCTCATCCGATCCCTCATGGATCTCGTCCACTTTGTAGTAAGCGTCTTCGCCCGCGCCCCTCCGGGTAGTAAACGCTTCCAGGAGTGCAGGCCCCGGGCCCGCACCTCGCTCGAGGCACACTTCCGCGTGGATGCCGGCCTCAGCGCAAAACCGGGCCAGCCCCTCATACTGGAGACCCAGAAAGCACCGCTGATGGATACGTCCGAACGCGGCGGCGATGGCCGGGTTGGGCCGGATGTCGAACAGTTCTTTGAAGCGCGTGGGCAACAGCAGCTTGCGGGTCTCAGGACGCTGTGCAAACAGACGCTGCTTCAGGTGTGTCATGGTGCGCAGCTCGAGGCCGGTGGAGGCGCGGTTCGAATCGATTACGTAATAGGGTTGCACCGTCCTGCCGCGCAAGAGGAGCAATTGGAGGAGCCGGAACGTCGAATCCCAGCCCCCGGTCCAGAGCAGATTCACCGGTTGGCTGTTGGGTTGGTCCATGATGCGCTCTTCTACCTTATCGCCAGGGTCGCCGTGCTGCCAGCCTCGCGCCCCCGACAAAGCCCGGCGCGGCTGATCCCTGTACGCTCACGCCTCCAGTAAATATACTGGGAGCCTCTAAAGGAGGATACCCAGCCCATGAGCCACCATTTACTGACTTGGCCCCGGGCGTTCGTGGGAGCGTCCGTGATCGGGCTGACGCTGCTCACGTACTTTCAGTTCCCGGGCCACGCTTTCCTGGCCTCAGACACCCAGGTTTATATGCCCATCCTGGAGCACTTCCGGGATTCTTCGCTGTTCCGCAACGAGCTCGTGACCCAGCTCCCGCAGTTCACCTTCACTGTCTACGACGAGGTAACGCTAGGGCTGCACCGCCTCACCGGGCTGGATCTCCGCGCCGTGCTCACGGCTCAGCAATTGGTCTACCGCGCCTTGGGCATCCTGGGCGTCTACCTGCTGGCCACTGCGCTGGGCCTTTCGGCGCGGATGGCCCTGTTCGTGGCCGCGACCTTCGCCCTGGGCG
>JAPKYU010000648.1 GCA_026394175.1 Acidobacteriota bacterium
CCGGGCTGAATCGAGTGCTCTCAAGGGCGAGGACATTCCGTTTACCAGCGAAGGGACCGGCGCTAACCAGATGCCCTTCATCCTGCTCCCAATCGGCCTGGCCTCGCCAACGGACACCATGATGATCAGCGAGCCGGAGGCACACTTGCACCCGAAGGCGCAGACAGATTTGACCCGTCTGTTGCTGACCATTCATAAAAAGGAAAACCGGCAGTTCGCCATTGAGACGCACAGCGAACACGTCCTCCACGCGTTTTTGCACGCTGTAGCAAGCGGCGAACTCGAAAAGGAAAGCCTCGCGATCTATTACTTCGAGAATGTCAACGGCGTGGCGAAGGTCCGGCGGCTGGAGATCGATGAAAAAGGACGGGTGGCCGGCGGCTTGCCCGGTTTCTTCGATCAGAGCCTGGACGAGCTCACTGAATACCTGGACGCCCTGCGCAAGCCCTAAAGCATGAAGCACGTCTTCGTCTTGGACGAAAACATTCCGCACCTGGCGGTCAAGGGAACGGATGACCAGGGCAATCCGGATCTGACTGCCAACGATGCGATCAAGGAGATCGGCCGGAATTGTCACCGTATTGCCGTCAGCCGGGAACTTGCAGATCGCTACTGGCACCGTTTGAAGGGGCTTGAGCGAAGCGGCTACTACGGGCATGAGCCTCTCTCCTACTTCGCGCAACTGGTTAAGAACTCCGACAAGGTGGTGTCGCCATTGGGCCCACCTCCTGACCTTCCGACTGCCTTGCGGATAAAACCGGACGACGTGGCCATCGTTCAATGTGCGCTTGCCGCAGGCGCTATGCTTGTTACCACCGACCAGCCGCTCAGGGACGCGGTCAGAGCCTGTCCCGCCCTTGGGTTGACTGTGCTCAGCCCCGCGGAAGCCCTGGCCTTGGCCGCCTCCGCTTAGCTGTGCCCTACGGTAGTCCTCTCTTGCGGCTCAGCCGCGTCTACCCTATGCTGCCTGTCGGCAGACTATTGTTGAAAGATCAGGTGTGAATATGACTTTGCGCCAAGTAAAGCTGCTGTGTTGTGTTCTTTGGGCTTCATGGCTCAGCGCCGCCGCACCGCTGGATTTGAGCAAAGCGGTGGTGGTTTCACCGCCGTCCCTCTCGGGTCCCGAAAAGAAGGCGATCCAGGTGCTAGTGGAGGAGGTGGAAAAGAGGACGCAAGTGCGCCTCCCAACCGCGAGTGTCTGGCCGGCGGACTCCACGCCGGTCATCGCGGTCGGTCCCGCCTCCGCGCTGAAATCCTTCGCGGGCAGGTATGCGGCGACGCTGGCCGCCGACCGCGGCGTGGCCGGGGCCGAGGGCTACCGTATCCGGGTGCGGAAAGACGGGGCGGCGCCCGCCGTCTTTGTGATCGGCAACGACGCCCGCGGCGTGCTGTTCGGCGTGGGGCACCTGCTGCGCGCGCTGCGCATGGACAAGCAGCGCATCCAGCTTCCGGACGACTTCAGCGTCGCCACCGCGCCGAAGTATTCGTTGCGCGGCCATCAGCTCGGATACCGGCCCAAGACCAACGCTTACGATGCCTGGTCGGTGCCCATCTGGGACCAGTACATCCGCGACCTGGCCGTGTTTGGAACCAACGCCATCGAACTGATCCCGCCGCGCTCCGACGACGCCGACGACAGCCCGCACTTCCCGCTGCCGAAAATGGAAATGAACGCGGAGATGTCGCGCATCGCCAACGAGTACGGGCTCGACGTCTGGGTCTGGTATCCGGCCATGGACCGGGACTACTCCGACCCCAAGACCGTGGAGTTCGCGCTGAACGAATGGGCCGAGTTCTTCAAGAGGATGCCGCGCCTGGACGCGGTGTTCGTCCCCGGCGGCGACCCGGGACATACCCAGCCCAGGTACATGTTCAACCTGCTGGAAAAGCAGGCGGCCAACCTGCACCGCTACCATCCCAAGGCCCAGATGTGGATGTCGCCGCAGGGCTTCGACAAGCCATGGATGGACGAATTCTATGGGCTGATGAAGCAGGAACCGGGCTGGCTGAGCGGCGTTGTGTTCGGGCCGCAAATCCGGGTGAGCCTGCCGGAACTCCGCGAGGCCATTCCGAAGAAATACCCCATCCGCCGCTATCCCGACATCACCCACAGCCTGCAGTGCCAGTACCCGGTGCAGGACTGGGACACGGCCTATGCCCTGACGGAAGGCCGCGAGGGAATCAACCCCCGCCCGTTGGGTGAAGCCGTCATTTTCCACACTTACGAAAACTATGCCATCGGCTTCCTGACCTATTCGGAGGGCAGCAACGACGATGTGAACAAGATCGTCTGGAGCGGGCTGGGCTGGAACCCGAAGGCCGACGCCGCCGACATCCTCCGCGAGTACAGCCGCTACTTCATCGGCGACCGCTACACCGAAGATTTCGCGCAGGGGTTGCTGGCCCTGGAAAGGAACTGGCGCGGCCCATTGCTCACCAATGCCGGCGTCTACACCACGCTCCAGCAATTCCAGGCCATGGAGCGGAGCGCCTCGCCGCAGGTGCTGTTGAACTGGCGCTTCCAGGAGGGTCTGTACCGCGCCTATTATGACGCCTACAACCGCAGCCGCCTGATTTATGAAAGCGCGCTCGAGGACCAGGCCATCGACAAGCTGCGCGAGGCCGCCAGGACGGGGGCGCTGGCGGCCATGTCGGAGGCCGAAGCCGTTCTGGAGCGCGCCGTCACGCAGCCGGTTTCCCAGCCGTGGCGCGCGCGGGTCTTCGAGATGGCCGAGGCGCTTTATCAGAGCATCCGCATGCAGTTGAGCGTGCCCCGTTACAAGGCCATCGCGGTCTCTCGCGGAGCGAACCTCGACTCCATCGACGTGCCGCTCAACAACCGCCCCTGGCTCACGTACAGGTTCGCCGAAATTCGCAAGATGACCGATGAGCGAGAGCGGCTGAGGGCCATCGATGAGATCGTCAACTGGACCAGCCCCGGCCCCGGCGGTTTCTACGACGACCTCGGGAACCTGGCCCAGCAGCCGCACCTGGTGCGCGGCCCCGGTTTCGAAAAGGACCCGGCGTTCCTCCAATCCTCGCTGGTGGGCTTCGGTGGCCGCTCTGGCGACCCGCCGTGGCGCTTCTCCTGGCGGAACCAAGCCGAGTCCCTGAATGATTCCCCACTCGAGATGCGCTACGCTGGCCTCGATCCTTCCGCACGCTACAAAATTCGCGTGGTTTACGCCGGAGAGACCGTGCCCGGGATTCGCCTGGTGGCGAATGACACCTATGAAGTTCACCCCTTCATCAAGAAGGAATTTCCGGTGCGACCGGTGGAATTCGACATTCCCGCGGAAGCAACGGCCCAGGGGCAGCTCAGTTTGAAGTGGTATAGGACGCCGGGACTGAGCGGCAACGGCCGCGGCTGCCAGGTGGCCGAGGTGTGGCTGATTCGGAACTAGACTGCTGCCCGGATGATTCACCACGGATGAACACCGATGAACACGGATAAGAGCATCCCCGGCCCCAGCTACAAGTGGCACGTGGTCGCCATGCTGTGGTGGATTTCGTTTTTCAACTACGCCGACCGCCAGGCCATCTTCTCGGTTTTCCCGCTGCTGGAGAAGGAAATGGGTCTGACGGTGGTGCAACTGGGGTTGCTCGGCTCGTCTTTCGCCTGGGTCTACGGTTTAGGCGCGCCGTTCGCCGGCGCCATTGTCGACCGTGTCCGCCGAAAGACGGCGATTCTCGCCGGCCTCCACGTCTGGAGCGTGATCTGCATGGCCACGGCGCTGTCCCGCAATTTCCGCCACCTGTTCTTTTTCCGGGCGGCGGAGGGGATGGGCGAGACGTTTTACTACCCGGCCTCCATGTCGTTGATCGGCGACTACCACGGCAGGGCCACCCGGTCGCGGGCCATGGGCCTGCACCAGACCAGCGTCTACATCGGCACCATCGCCGGCGGCTTCTTCGCCGGCGGCATCGGGCAGTATTACGGCTGGCGCTGGTCGTTCATCGTTTTTGGCGGGCTGGGCATCCTGCTCGGCCTGGTATTGCGCAACCTCCTGATCGAGCCGAAACGGGGCGCCGCCGATTTTGCCGACGTCGGCGCCGGGGCCCAGGTGGCCACTTCCCACCTGCCGATGCGGCAATTTCTGAAAGTGATTTGGGGCACGCCGACGGCCCTGACTCTGATGGGCGCGTTCATGTGCGCCAACTTTGTTGCCGTCGTCCTGCTCTCCTGGATGCCCAAGTTCCTATACAGCAAGTTTCACATGGGGCTGGCCATGGCCGGCTTGACGGCCACCATCTTCGTCCAACTCGCCAGCATGGTGGGGTCGCCGCTGGGAGGCTGGCTGGCGGACGTGCTGAGAAGCCGCACGCCCCGTGGCCGCCTGATCGTGCAGGCGGTCGGTGTTTTCGGCGGCGCGCCGTTCGTGGCCCTCTGCGGGATGACGCAATCGGTGGCCTGGCTGATTGTGGCCCTGTCGGCCTGGGGGTTGTTCAAGGGGCTGTACGACGCGAACATTTTCGCTTCCGTGTTCGACGTCATTCGCCCGGAGGCGCGCGGCGCCGCCGCCGGCTTCATGAACACGGTGGGCTGGCTGGCAGGCGGCGGCAGCGCCCCCCTGGTGATCGGCATCATCGCGCAGCGCCAGAGCCTCAGCCTGGCCATCGCGCTGGCGTCCCTGGTCTACCTGGCCGCCGGCCTGCTGCTGCTCATTGGCATCTTTTTTTTCGTGAAGCGCGATGCCGCCCGCATGCAGGCCGCCGTCCAGGCCGAGGCCGGAGCGAGTTAGCGTTAGCTGGCTTTGGGAAATCCAACCGAGGCGTCTCCCCGCCGGAGATCGAATCCATCATCCGTTTGTCAGGTGATCCTACGCATTTGAAAACGCTGTCTGCTGGAATATGATGAGGGTTCGCTTCCCCCTGTCCGACCTCGACGCCGACGCCGCCCGGGCCGGCTGGATCGGCCGGGAGACAACAATGGAGTCCTGATTATGGGAGTCCTTACCGGAGCCAAGCCCCGCAGCGAAGTCCTGAAAAGCGATCTGCAAGATGCGATCTTCGCAGCCGATTTTGGCGACCTGATCGACATCGAAGGCCGCGCGCCCGACGTTTACAAGGTGCCCGCCGTTTTTTTCCAGAACACGCACCCGGCGAGCGAGCTGTGCAAGGTGGTGCGCACGGTGTTTGAGCGGCTGGCCGATCCCAAGGAACCCGGCGCAACTATCAGGTTGAGCACGGGCTTCGGCGGCGGCAAGACCCACACCCTGATGGCGTTGTGGCACCTGGCCAATAACATCCAAGACCTCTCGCTGGGCACGGAGTTGCTGCCGGCGGCCGGGCGGCCTAAATCGGTAACGGTCACAGGTGTGGATGCCGGCAAAGCGGGCGTGCCCCTGTTCGCTTCCTACGGCGCAACCAAGGTTCACAGCCTGTGGGGCGACATCTTCTATAAGCTCGGTGGCGAGAAGGCGCTCAAGAGCCTCGGCAAGGCCGACGATCCGGAAGGCTCGCCGAGCGAGGGTCAGATCGAAGCTGTTTTTCCCAAGGGCCCGGTACTGCTGCTGCTGGACGAGCTGGTCATTTACATGGCTAAGCTCTCCGACCGCGGCCAGGGCAACTTGCTCGGCTTTCTGAACTCGCTCGCCGCGGTGGTCAGCAAGCGCCCGCAGTCGATGCTGGTGGTCACCGACCCGGCGCGGCAGGCGGCTTACGCACCGGAGGCGGCAGCGATGGCCACGTCCCTGGAGTCGGCCGCGCTGCAGTTGGCCGAGGTGCAAAGCAGGAAGGTGTCCGACTTCGACCCCATCGGCAACGAAGCGGCCCGCGTGATCGTGCGCCGGCTGTTCGAGCGCATCAACCCGGTGGCCGCCCAGGCCGCTTCGGCCAGCTACCATTCGCTTTACGAGCGGCTGGTGCAGCAGGATCCGAACCCCGCTTACAAGACGGTGGCTACGGCCGCCTACTCCAAGCGCATCGTGGAGTCCTACCCGTTCCATCCCCGCCTGCTCGACACCGCCCAGGAGCGGCTGGGAGCGATGCAGAACTTCCAGAAGAGCCGCGGCGTGCTCCGGTTGTTTGCCCGGATTATCCGCGATGCCTGGGAGCGGGGCGATGATCTCGAGCTGATCACCGGCGGCGAAATCGACTGGTCGAGCGGGCGAATCCAGGGCGACCTGTTGCAGCGGCTGCAGCGCGAGGGCTTCCGGGCCGCCGTCGGCGCCGACATCGCCAAGCACGCGGCCGAACTGGACGGCGACGAGCCGCGCGGCGTCCACGCCCGCACCGCCTCCGCGCTGTTGCTCGAAAGCCTGCCGCTTCAGCCCAACAGCGGCCTGGACAAGGCCGACGTGACCGTGGCCGTGCTGCGGCCCGAAGAGGCCGGGCCGGAGCCCGGCGAGGCACTGGACCGCTTGATCGGCGTCTGCTGGCACACCTATCCGATGGAAGGCGGCCGCGGCGTCCAGTTCCGTTACGAGCCCAACATCATCAAGCAGATCGAAGAGCGCATGCGCGACGTGCCGCTGGACGACGCTCGGGCCCGCGTCCTGTCCGACGCCCAGATGTACTTCGGCGGCCCTGCCTACAAGCTGGTTACCTGGCCCGACTCGGCCGCCCAGGTCAGCGAATCGGCCGACCTCCAGCTTGCCCTGTGCGAGACGGAAGCCATCGCCGAGAGTGTCTGCAACTACTCCGACGACTCCAACCCGCAGGCCCCGATGCCGCGCAAGTTCCGCAATTCGATCCTGGCGGTGGCGCCGGCTCCGGCCGCGCTCAACGAAGCCGTCGCCCGCGCCCAGCGCCTGATGGCCGCCGAAAAGATCGCGCAGGAACACCAGAGCGGCGAGGCCGGCAAGCTGGT
>JAPKYU010000624.1 GCA_026394175.1 Acidobacteriota bacterium
CTCGGGATTGGCGCCCGGATTCGTGGGCCTGTATCAGGTCAACGTGATTGTGCCGACGGACCTGGCCGACAGCGAGCACGCCGTGGTGCTGAATATCGGCGGCGTCTCCAGCAACACCGTGAAGCTCCCGATCCGGCAATAGTCATACCGCCGGCCTTGGCGGCCGCCAGAAACCACGAATTTAAACTTGAAACTTGGAACCCGAAACTTGAAACTATCGGCCATGAACCGAGATGCGCGAACTATCGGGGTATGCACGGGCGGCGGGGATTGCCCGGGCTTGAACGCGGTGATCCGGGGCGTGGTGAAATCGGCGATCCTGCGCCACGGCTGGCGGGTGATGGGCGTCGAAGACGGCTTCGACGGGCTCATCTGGCCCGGCAAGTGCCGCGAACTGATGCTGAAGGACGTGGCCGGCATTCTGGTCGGGGCGGGACCATCCTGGGCACCACCAACCGCGGCAACCCCTTCGCTTACAAAATCGAGGAGCATGGACAGGCCGTGGTCCGGGACTACTCGGACCGCGTTATTGAAAACGCCCGCATGATGGGTATCGAGGCGCTGGTGGTCATCGGCGGGGACGGAACGCTGAAAATCGCCCTGGAGTTGTTCCGCAAGGGGCTGCCCATGGTCGGCGTGCCGAAAACCATCGACAACGACCTTTCCGCCACCGACCAGACCTTCGGGTTCGACACCGCCGTCGAGACCGCCACCGAGGCCATCGACAAGCTGCACACCACGGCCGAAAGCCATCATCGCATCATGATCCTGGAGGTGATGGGGCGGGACGCCGGCTGGATTGCCTTGCACGCCGGCATCGCCGGCGGCGCCCACATCATCCTGATCCCCGAGATTCCCTTTTTCCTGGCCAACCTTCAGACCTTCATCCGCGAGCGCGAACGCCAGGGGCACAAGTACAGCCTGGTGGTGGTGGCCGAGGGCATCCGCCAAATGGACGGCAAGCCGCTGCTGCAGGTGGCCGAGGAGCGCCGCCTCGCGGTCCGCGGCGGGGCTGTCTCCGGCACCCTGGCCGAATGCCTGGCTTCGGCCTGCCGGCGCGAAACGCGGGTCACGGTGCTCGGGCATATCCAGCGGGGCGGCTCCCCTTCATCTTTCGACCGGGTGCTCAGCTCGCGTTTCGGCGTAGGCGCGGTCGAGCTGCTGGCGGCCGGGCAGTACGGCCGCATGGTCTGCCTGCGCGGCAACGCCATCGAGAGCACTACCCTGGAGGAGGCCGTCGGCGTCATGAAGCGCGTTTCGCCCGATTGCGAGCTGGTGCGCACCGCCCAGGCTCTTGGCATTTGCTTCGGCGACCAGTAACGCGGTACGTTTGTAGGAAGCGCTTGCGGCGTTCAATGTCTCTGAATGGTTGGCGGATGAAGTCCGGTGCTGTCTTTCGGTTCTGCATTCCCGTGGTGTTTCTCTTCCTGTTGCTGGCCCTTCTCGCCGCTTGTGAGCGCCAGGAGCGGGAGAAGGCGATCGGCGAGGGCTACATCGGGTCGCCGACCGTGGGCTTGCGCGACCGCCTCGGGCCTTCCGGGACCACGACGGCCACGCTGAAGGCGGGAGAGCGCGTCCAGATACTCC